>NZ_VBVZ01000016.1 GCF_005863185.1 Pseudomonas edaphica | reverse complement strand
GTTCTATTTGGCGGCTTTTTTGTTTGCGCTGGCGTTCTACCCTATCTTCGGGCTGGTCCCCAGCTATATCGGACAAATCGTTCCGGTCAACCGGCTGACGCAGGCATTTGGCATTGCCAATGTGCTGATTGGCCTGGGTGGCGTGTGCGGTAACTTTCTGGGCGGGCTGTCCAAAGACCTGACAGGGTCGTTCGCGACAGTCTATTGGGTGGTTTCGCTGCTTCTGTTATTGCAATGCGTGATGGTGTTCATGTTGGGCAAACAGCCTGTTTCGCTGACGGAGGGAGAACGGTCATGAGCTATTTTGCACAGGGCCCACAACAGAATTTGCATGAATTTGCGTTCAGCCACGCGCGTGCCGAACAGTCACTTATGACGCAAATACCTAGGGTCATTTGGATGACTGGCCTTTCTGCCTCCGGGAAATCGACCATTGCCGATGCGCTGGATATTGCCTTAAGGGCCCAAGGCCGGTTTACCTGCATCATTGACGGCGATTCGGTACGCAGTGGGCTTTGTCGTGACTTGGGGTTTACCGACAGTGATCGGGATGAAAACATTCGGCGGGTCGCTGAGGTGGCGGGTTTGATGGTGGAGGCGGGACTTATCGTCATTGTCGCGCTGATCTCGCCGTCATCGGCCAGTCGGCATTACGCGCGCTCGATTATTGGCAACGACCATTTTGTAGAAGTCCACGTGGATGCCCCACTGGCAACTGTCGAACAGCGGGACCCTAAAGGTTTGTATAAAAAGGCGCGATCCGGGCTGCTCAAGAACTTTACGGGTATTGATTCGAACTACGACACTCCGCTGTTTCCTGAAGTGCATCTGCAGACCCACGTGTTTTCGGTTGAACAATCGGTCGGGATCATTCTTGATTGGATGGCGCGTGCGCAGGCCCCTGCTTAGCCATTGGTCTTCCAGCTACGGGGTGGCGACTTCGACTCCAAGAAACGAGGTATTCTCTGCCAAGGCAGAGCGTGCAGGTTTTTCGGGAGTTGGAATGACACATTTCACGGGCACTGCAAAATCAATCCGGCTGATCGGCGGCGCCCGGGTATTGGATTTTATCAATACCACTAATGGGCGCAGGCCGTATTCCACACTTAAGGTGACGGAAGAGCGGCTCACCAGTTTTAAGTTCTTCATTGAGTGGGCATTACACGCCTCTTTGCTCTCTGAGCAAGAGTACGATGCATACTCGCCTATGGTGTTTGACTCGCCTATATCCTTCCAGCCAGACCTGGACGCTGTTATTGCATTCAGAGAGCGTCTGTACGGCGTCTTCCACAACCTGTCATTACGCCAGAACGTCACCGATGAGGCATTACAGCAGATCAATCTGCACTACCAACAAGGCGCGGTGTGGCGAGTATTGCGCTCCATTGACGGGATGCCCGCATGGGGTTGGCGCACCTGCGCATCTGCGCAGGAGTTGACGTCGATGCTGATCGCACGGCTGGCAACAGACGCGACGCAACTGCTGGTATCGAGTGAACTTCGTGCGTTGAGGTGCTGCAGTTGCGCGGATTGCGATTGGATATTTCTCGACCTCTCCAAAAGTAAACAACGCAAATGGTGCCAGATGAGTGTGTGTGGCAGTCGAGAGAAGCTGAGCCGACTCAAACAGGTGGCCGGTCATCTTTAGTTGCAACGCAGTAAGGCGAGCGATGGGAAGCAATTGCTCCGCTTAATAGGAAGCATTACTATTCACGCCCCGCCTCCCAGTGCTCACGCGATGATTCCTCAGCCGCCCCGCAGAACAGGCTTTTTCGAGCATTACGAAGAGTTGATCGGTACCTGGACACGCCGCCTGAGAAACCGTCAGCAGGCTGAAGACCTGGCTCACGACACCTTCGTGCGCGTGCTTGAGTCGCGTTCGAGCGACGTTGAGCAACCGCGCGCCTATCTGCATCAAACGGCGCGCAACATTGCGGTGGACGCTTACCGTCGCGAAGACCGGCGTGAGGCGCTGGCATTGGACGCCTTTGATCAGCGTTCGCCCCACAACGGTGACCCGGAGCATGTCATGCACGCGATCCAATTGGCGGACTCCATCGAGCGGGCCTTGGCCGAGTTGCCGCTTAACTGTCGCAAGATATTTATCTGGCAGAAAATCGAGGGCCTCACCCAGCAAGAAATCGCCGTACGCCTGGGCCTGTCTAAAAACATGGTGGAAAAGTATATGATCCGCACCTTGCGGCATCTGCGCGACCGCCTGGACGCGATGGCCCCATGAACTCTGCCCGTTTTGAAACAGGATCTTCCACGATGGATAGCCGTGCTCGCGACGAAGCCGCGCAATGGTTTGTACGCCTGCAAGACGCCGAGTTGAGCCCCGAAGAACAACAGAGTTTTGATGCGTGGTGTGCCGAGCAGCCTGAGCATCAATACGAATTTGAAGTGCTGCAAGGCCTGTGGAGCGCCGCCGACCTTGTGCCCACGGCGCGCTTGCAAGCGCTGTGCGAGGCCCCGGTCGAACGCCCCAAACGTCGCGCTATTGTGCGTTACGCCGTGGCTGCCAGTGTGGTGGCCATCGCCTTGGGGCTTGGCCTGTTCATCGGGCTTGATCATCCCAAACCCTACAGTGCCGAGTTCAGCACGCGCTTGGGCGAGCATCGCCAAGTGGCATTGCCCGACGGTTCGGTGATGGACCTGAATAGCCGCAGCGTGGTGGCGGTGCACTATGAAAAGGGTCGGCGCGGCGTAGAAATCAAACAGGGCGAAGCCATGTTCAGCGTCGAGCACGACACCCGCCGCCCGTTTATCGTGGCCGCCGGGGCAGGGCAGGTGACGGTCACCGGCACGCGTTTTGATGTTCGCCGTGATGACGACCAGACCCGTGTGGTGGTCGAGGCCGGCACGGTCAAGGTGCAGGGGCGTGCGTCGGATCAAGTCGTGATGCTCACGGCAGGGCTGGGCACGCATGTCGATTCTACCGGGCAAGTCGTTACGCCGTATGCCGTGAATGCTGATGAGCTGACAGCCTGGCGCACGGGCAAGTTGGTGTTTAACAACGCCACCCTCGGCGAAGTCGCGCGGGAAGTATCGCGCTATCGCGAGCAGCCGTTGCGGGTCAACACGGCGGCGGTGAGCAACCTGCGGCTGACCAGCGTGTTCAAATCCAGCGACACCGACGCCTTGCTCAAAGCGCTGCCACATATCCTGCCAGTGGCGGTACGAGCCTTGCCGGACGGCAGTCAGGAAATTATTTCACGCTGATATTCAGGTTTTTTTCGAGTTCTTCGTCTTCTTCTGCAACTGCAACTGGTTTGCATTAACAGTCGCACACTCTTGCGATCACAGGACTAGGTTCGACGTGAAAAAACTTGTCGTGAACAACAATAAAGTCTCCCGTTGGGCGCCCCTGGCGCTGGCGCTTGCGGTCAGTTCCGCCCTGCCTGCGGCCTCTGCGGCCGACGGCATCCATATTCGCTCGCAGCCGCTGGGCGCTGCGCTGAGTCAACTGGGCCAGCAGACTTCCCTGCAAGTGTTCTTCAGCCCTGACATGGTCGCGGGCAAGCATGCGCCTGCAGTGGACGGCAACCTGTCTCCCGAGCAGGCTCTGCGCCAATTGCTCCAGGGCAGCGGCCTGGATTACCAGATCGATGCCGGTTCCGTGACCCTTCGCCCACTGCGCAGCGGCACGGGGGAAGCTGGCTCGCCGGTGGAACTGGGCGTCACTGACATCAAAGTGGTCGGCGACTGGCTGGGCGATGCCAATGCCGAAGTGGTGCAGAACCATCCGGGCGCACGTACTGTGATCCGCCGTGAAGCCATGGTGGAGCAGGGGGCGATGAATGTCAGTGACGTGCTGCGCCGCGTCCCTGGCGTGCAGGTGCAAGAGGCCAACGGCACGGGTGGCAGCGATATTTCCCTCAACGTCGGCGTGCGTGGCCTGACCTCGCGCCTGTCGCCGCGCTCCACCGTATTGATCGACGGTGTGCCGGCGGCGTTCGCTCCGTATGGTCAGCCGCAACTGTCGATGGCGCCGATTTCTGCCGGTAACCTGGACAGTATCGACGTGGTGCGCGGCGCAGGTTCTGTCCGTTATGGGCCGCAGAACGTCGGCGGCGTGATCAACTTCGTGACCCGCGCGATTCCTGAGCAAGCCTCGGGCGAAGTCGGCACCACCCTGGAAACCTCTGCCCACGGCGGCTGGAAACACGTCGACAATGCTTTTGTCGGCGGTACTGCCGATAACGGCATGGGCGTGGCGTTGCTGTATACCGGGGTAAATGGCAACGGCTACCGCAACAGCAACAACTCCAACGACATCGACGACGTGATCCTCAAGACCCACTGGGCGCCGACCGATCAAGACGATTTCTCGCTGAACCTTCACTATTACAATGCCAACGCCGATATGCCCGGCGGCCTGACCCAGAAGCAATTTGACGCCAACCCGTATCAGTCGATGCGCGATTGGGACAATTTCAGCGGCCGTCGCAAGGATGTGTCCTTCAAGTACCTCCGCCAGATCGACGACCGTACCCAGGCCGAAGTGCTGACCTATTACATCGACAGCTTCCGTGGCAGCAACATTGCCAACCGCGACCTCAAGACCATCAGTTCCTACCCGCGCAGCTACTACACCTTCGGCATCGAGCCGCGGATCTCCCATGTGTTCGACGTGGGCCCGAGCACCCAGGAAGTCAGCGTTGGTTATCGCTACCTCAAAGAAGGCATGCATGAACAGGCCAGCAGCCTCAATCTGGTCAACAACGTCCCGACGCCGGGCGGGCAAAATGACGGGCATGTTTACCAGGATCGCACTGGCGGCACCGTCGCCAATGCGTTCTACATCGACAACAAAATCGATATCGGCAAGTGGACCGTCACGCCGGGCATCCGCTTTGAACACATTGAAACCAACTGGCATGACCGCCCGGTGGTTGCCTTGAACGGTGTGCGCACCGTGGAAAAGAATCGCAAAATCAATAGTAACGAGCCGTTGCCGGCGTTGAGCGTGATGTACCACATTTCCGATGCCTGGAAAGTCTTCGCCAACTACGAAACCTCATTCGGCAGCCTGCAGTACGCGCAGATCGGGCAGGGCGGTCGCGTCAACCAGGCGGCCGACGGCCTGAACCCGGAAAAAGCCAAGACCTACGAGATTGGCACACGCTACAACGACAGTGTCTGGGGCGGCGAAGTGACGCTGTTCTACATCGACTTCTCGGATGAGCTGCAATATGTGAGCAACGACGTGGGTTGGACCAACCTCGGCGCCACCAGGCACCAGGGTATCGAAACCTCGGCCCACTACGACCTGTCGAACCTGGACCCACGCCTCGACGGCCTGACTGCCAACGCGGGCTTCACCTACACCAAGGCGACTGCCGAGGGTGATGTGCCGTTCAAGGGCCGCGACCTGCCGCTCTACTCCCGTGAAGTGCTGACGGCGGGCCTGCGCTACGACATCAATCACTGGACCCATAACCTGGACGTCTATGCCCAATCCGGTCAACGTGCGCCGGGTACTGGCACCACCTACATCACCCAGGGCACCGCCGATGGGCAGTACGGCGATATCCCCGGCTATGTCTCGGTCAACGTGCGCAGCGGGTATGACTTCGGCGCGCAACTGTCGAACCTGAAACTGGGTGTGGGCGTGAAGAACGTCTTTGACCAACAGCACTACACGCGATCCAGTGACAACAACGCCGGGTTGTACCTCGGTCAGCCGCGTACGTTCTTCGTGCAGGCGAGCGTCGGCTTCTGACCGACCGTTTGTAAGAAAAATCGCAGCTCAAGGGCTGCGATTTTTTTTGACTTGTTTTTTAAGGTGCTCACCAAGCTGCCCGGGCCCGGGCAGGAACTGTTTCCGCGCGTTTGCCACACAGGTTGTAACCAGCGACGTTGATCGTACTGGTCGTTTTCAGACGCTGAACCAGGGGCCAGACATGACTTCACCTTCGTTTCAATCCTGCCAGACCGATGGCCGGTGCACCTTTGATGGCTGGCATGAAGTTGCTTGCTCGACATCGTCAAGTAAGGAAGACACCTGCGCAGCCTTGTCGACGGTATACGCCACCGAAACGCTGCGAATGAAAGCATTTGTGGGTCAAAAAAAATTCCAGGCGCCCGTCGCAGATGATTTTGCCCGCGGGCTGCATGCGTCAGGGCCTGCCGACAACGCTAACGCTCACTGCTTGAGGCGCCCCATTTTTCGCTGGGCTGCGCTGATCAATGGCCTCTGCTCCCGGTGGCGTGGGCAAACACCTGGGTGATCCAGTGTTACATGCTGTTATTGGGATGCTCCTGCTGGCCGGAACTATCGCGTGGCGCTAACCACATATCGGTTGCTTGCTGCCCAGAGGGCGAATCGATGATTCGGGCCACTCTGGTACTGACTTTCAGGCAAGCATGGATCTGCAAAAGGCGAGAGATGAAGCATGAAGATTGAGGGTGCAATACTGCGCGCGCAGCCAATCGGCCTGGGCGGGCCAGAGGTAGGTCGGGTTTCATCGTCCCGCGTTTTTCATTCGCCCGGCGATGAGTCATTCGCAACGCGGGAGTTGCCGTCGCAGCGACCCATGTTGTGGCGTGGAGGCTTGTCTTCGCTGCGCCAGCAGGCGCTGCAAAATGCACCCACGGCTCGCGCCAACACCACACCGCCAGGTCCGAGTTCCACAGATCGCCAATTGGCGGGCGAGCTGGAGAAACACTTTGGCGAGCTGCACGGTTTTTTAAAAGAAGGCCGCTTGACGCAGGCGTCGTTGCGCCAGATCGCAGCTCAAACCTTGAGTGGAGAGTAAGGTGCGCGACCGTATGATCCTGCTGGTCAGGGAAATTCTCAACCGCCCGCTGCTGAACGACGCGATCATCGACGGCGCGGGATACATCACCCGCGACAGCCTGAGCGCAGCCGCTGCAGCGTTGCTGGGTAACAGCTCCCCTGGAGCCTTCAGCCAGGACCCTTTTCATGATCAGGGCAACGCCGAGGTCGTAATGGCTTTGCAAGGCTATTTCAAACAGTTGCGGGACATACCCAAAGACCGCACGGTATTTTTTGAAGCGCTTGAATACGTGGAAATAACCCAGCTCAAAATCGTGATGAGTGATCCTGACGACCTCGATTCGCAGGGCCGCCCCCTGTTGGAGCCCGCTACTGGGCTACCGAGGAAAAAGTACAGTGAACACTGCGTCTACACCGCCAAAAATATCATTGAGCGCCCAGGCCTGCTGCGTTCGCTGGAGCGTGCCAACAACATGCGTTTGCTGGGGCGTCCCAGGCATGAGGGTTGGCTTTGTAACAAAAGCCTGGAACGCTGGCTGGAACAATACGAAGCGCACAAAGCCAGATAGCCCATGGCCTTGTGCGGTGAGCTTGTTACACCTTGAGAATTTTACCGCTGATGGCCACCCCGGCCAGCAGCAGCGCAATCAGCACAAAGGCCGTGCTCAGGCTACTGCCGTGGGCGATAAACCCGATAACTGCAGGCCCGGCGAGAATACCGGCATACCCCAGCGTGGTGATGGCCGGCACGGCGATATGTTCCGGCATGACCGTTTGTTTACCGACGGCGGTGTACAGCACCGGTACGATATTCGAGCAGCCGGCGCCCACCAAGGCATACCCCAACAGCGCCGTTTCCCAGGCCGGCAATAATGTCGCGAGCAACATGCCGGCAGTGGCCAGCGCGCCGCCAATGACGATCACGCGGGTGGCGCCCAGGCGGCGGACAATCGAATCACCGGTCAGGCGCCCTGCGGTCATGGTCAAGGCAAACGCCGCGTACCCCAAGCCTGCGTAAGCTTCATCCAGACCGCGTTCTGCATTGAGAAACACCGCGCTCCAATCCAGCACGGCGCCTTCGGCCAGGAACACGATGAAACACAGGCAGCCGATAAACAACACCACACCGTGCGGCACGGCAAACGCCGGGCCTGAGCTTTCGCTGCCGTAGGGCAGTAGATGAGGCCCGGCCTTGAACAATGCAAGCGCCATGATGACGATCACCACCAGGGTCGCCTGCAACGGCGACAAGCCCAGCCCCAGCAGCCCGGCAACCCCTGCTGCGCCGACGATGCCGCCAAGGCTGAACAACCCGTGGAAGCCCGACATCATGGTTTTGCCGCTGGCACGCTCAACGATGACCGCCTGCAGGTTGACCGTCGAATCCACAGTGCCCAGGCCCCCACCGAACAGGAACAGCCCGGCGATCAGCAAGGGGATTGAACTGACCGTGGCGAGCATCGGCAGTGCCAGGCAGATCATGATTGTGCCGGCGGTCAGCACCCGGCGGCAGCCGAAGCGTGAAGCCAGGGCGCCAGCCATCGGCATGGCGATGATCGATCCGACGCCCAGGCACAACAGCAACAGGCCCAGCGTGCCTTCATTGAGGTTTGCCCGTGCCTTGGCGTAGGGCACCAGCGGCGCCCAGGCCGCGATACCGAAGCCGGCGATGAAAAAGGCAATGCGCGTCGACATTTGTTCCAGCCGTCCGGGAACCACGGGCGCTGGGGTGGGGATGGCAGTCATGAAAAATCCTTGGTTTTGCGTTCAACGAACGATGTCCGGCGCGACATCCTTGCACATCAGGCCCTGTCGAGCGAGCCGGGTTCCCTTGAAGAGAGGGGCTGACACGCAGGTGCAGGTTTATTGTTACAGCAGCGGAACGTCATGGACGGTGGCGACCACACAGAGGCTATCGGATTGTTGGGCGGTGGTCTGGAAGGTGCGTAATCTGCGTGAAAACGGATGAACCCCAGGTTTTTGCGTTGGATTACCACCTTCCAGTCCACTTCCCACTGCGCCGGTTTTCTGTAATACGCTGCTACCAAGTGTGTAGGCAATCGGAGAAATTTTCCGGTGAGTTTTCTTGGGAAGGTGTCTCGATGACTCTGTTCTATGACGCGCGGGGCAATATTTACGGTGTGGCCAGCCCCGACTACCTACGCAGCAGGGGCATTGCCGTGCCTGAATGTGCCGACCGCGCTGCCAGCACTCGAAAAGAGTGGGCAGCATTGGCTATCGCGTCGGAGTGTGAATGGGGCACGTTACCGCGTGCGGCCACTCCCAAGGCACACCGCTGCGATGGTTTGCTGGTCGGGCCGTTCCAGTCTGCGCCGCCGTTTGACGTGTTGATCGTCAATACTGATGGCACGCTCGCCGAACGCAGTGGTAACGGGTTGACGATTTTTTCCCAGGCGCTGACGGATCAAGGTTTGATGACGCAAGGGTGTGAGTTGCAGGTGCATCACGACAAGCAGGATTCAGTCTCTGTGCTGGTGACCTATTCACAACCGGCGATCTTTGAACAGGTTGCAGGCTTCTGGCTGGCCTTGGGCCGGCCGAGTTTCGGGCCAGCAGCGGTGGCCGCTACCGGTACTGGCGCAGCAACATTGGGGCAATGTGAATTCAGCCATGTGGCTGCACTGGCGGCGATTGACCCGCAATGGGCCGTCAGCCAGTTCGTCCGTGTGGGCAATCCTCATTGTGTGACGCTCGTCGAGCACGCACAGGCCTTGCCGGACAATCAGTCGATGCAACAGCCCGCACTGTTTGAGTCGTTACGGGCCATTGCCTTTGCACCGCCAGGTGGGCGCGGCCAACCTTGTTTGACGGGGATCAATCTGCAATGGGCCGCACATGCTTCGGGCAATCGGGTCATCGCGCGGGTATTTGAGCGAGGAGAAGGACCCACCGCGTCCTCGGGTACCAGCGCGAGCGCAGTTGCCTGCGCGGCATGGCGCGCGGGTTGGGTTGACGCCGGCGAGGTGGCTGTGGTCATGCCAGGTGGCACAGTGCCGGTGCGTTTACAGTGCCAGGCCGAAACGCTGCTGAGCGTCAGTCTGTTCGGGACTGCATGCGTGCAAGCCTGAAGGCGCAGAAGTGGCTGATATCTTGAATGCGTGTCAGCCGTTTCTTTATCGGTTAGTTGTGTGGTTAAAGTTGGCGTAAGAAGTTTCTTGTTGTTGAATGCTACTAAATTCTGCGAATTTATTATTTTGTAAAAGACACGTCCTACCACGTTGTGCGAAACGTCTTTTTTATTTTTAAAGGGTCAAATTCCGCCTGAAATCGCTAAGATTTATTGGGTTCAGGCGCTTTTTCCCGGCAGTTCAATCAATGCCCGATGGGGGGAGGCCTTTCAGTCAAATAATTGATGATGGGTAACTTAGGGATGGTTGAAACATCTGCCGCGCCACGTTTCAAGTTGATACTTCCAGAAATAAACAATGACTTCCAGGTGCTCGCTTTCAAAGGCCGAGAAGGCCTTGATCAGCCTTACTTCATTACAGTGCACTTAGTCAGCGAAAACCCCTCTCTGGATCTGGAGGCGCTGCTTCACCAGCCGGCTTATCTGGACTTTGGCGAATCCGGTGCGGGGCTGCATGGGCGCATCTACGCTATCGGCCGTGAGGGGCCCGGCGTTCGGCTCACTCGCTATCGTCTCACCCTGGCACCACGCCTGGCGTGTCTTGCCCATCGACACAACCAGCGGATCTTCCAGCAACGCAGTGTGCCGCAGATTATTGCGGCGGTCCTTGAGCACCACGGCATTCTGGCGGACGCCTATGCCTTCGAACTGGGCCCTGTGGCCTACCCATCCCGTCCGTTCTGCGTTCAGTACGCGGAAACCGACCTGCACTTTATCCAGCGGTTGTGCGAGGAGGAGGGTATTCACTACCACTTTCGCCATGGCCCGAATAATCACGTGCTGGTGTTCGGTGATGACCAGACGGTGTTTCGGCGTCTGGCTGCACAGCGATTTTGCGCGACGCACGAGCTGGCAGCCAAAACGAGAGCTATCCGGCAGTTCGACGTGCGCCTGGAGACCCGTACCCAGCTGACGGTGCGCCGTGATCATGACTTCGAGCATCCTTCGCTGCGCCTGGAAGACAAGGCCGGGCCTGCATTGACGCAGCGCCTTGAGGATTACCATTACCCTGGTGGTTTCAGCGACCATGCGCGAGGTCGACAATTGGCGCAAAGGGGCTCGGAGCGGCATCTGCGTGACCGCCATCGTGCCGTGGGCAAAAGTGATCAACCGGCGCTGGGCAGCGGCCATTTTCTTGAGCTGTGTGACCACCCGGATCCCACCTGCAACGATTTGTGGTTGCTCACGTCGGTGCATCACGAAGGCTATCAACCGCAGGTGCTGGAGGAAGCAGCACCCGTGGCGGGCACATTCCACGGCTACCGAAACCGGTTTACCGCAACACCCTGGCGCGCCGTGCATCGGCCCCCCATCAGACACCCGAAACCTACCCTCCACGGCAGCCAAACCGCCATCGTGACGGGGCCAGCAGACGAGGAGGTGCACTGCGACGCCTACGGTCGAGTAAAGGTACGTTTTCATTGGGACCGCCTGGACCCCACCGATGACAAAAGCAGTTGTTGGGTACGGGTAGCATCCGGTTGGGCGGGCGATGGCTTCGGCGCCATGCTGATTCCGCGGGTGGGCATGGAGGTGCTGGTGACCTTTCTGGAAGGCGACCCGGACCAGCCGTTGATCAACGGCTGCCTGCCCAATGCGCTGCACAGGCCGGCTTACCCTTTGCCGCAACACAAGACACGCAGCGTGTTGCGCAGCCGCAGTGTTCCGGGGGGGACGGGTGCCAACGAACTGCACCTTGAGGATCGCCACGGCGAGGAACTCATCTTCCTGCGCGCCCAACGGGACCTGGAACAGCAGGTCGGCCATGACAGTCGTCTTGAGGTGGCGGGAGAGCGGCGTGAAATCATCCGCGGGTTAAGCACGGTTCATTTGGAAAGTGGCGAGCAGCGACACATCACCGGAGACCGCACTGCCATGCTTGGCACGAACGATCGGCTGGATGTGCAGGGAGACAGCCAGACGCATATCGGTCAGTCCATGGTTATCCAGGCCGGGCAGCAGATCGTCCTCAAGGCCGGCGCCAGCCTGATCATCGATGCGGGCGCACAATTGAGCCTCAAGGCTGGAGGCGAGCACCTGATTATCCAGGCGGGCGGCATTTTCAGCAGCCGGCCTGTCACCGTTGGCGGCTTGCCGCCCCTCACTCGGTCCGCGAACCCATTATCGGCCATGGATGCGCCGAACCTCTCGACGGCCCAAGGCACCCTTCTGGACGAGGCCCGGCAGTTGGGCGCGGACTTCTGCCCAGTGTGCGAGGCGTGTCGTGAAGGCCAGTGCACCCTCATGCGGAGGGCTGCCTGATGCCAAACGAGCCAGGCCACTGGATGGCCGAACAGCATCAGGCGGGGCGCCGACTGTGCTTGATCCTTGATGGTCACCACGGCGCACGTCAACAGCTGTTGGCGGTGCGTAACCTGTCGCAGTATTGCAGCCTGTACGCTGAGACCGCCCTGGTCGAGTTGGCAGCGGCAGGCCCGTTGATTCTGTTGGTGGAGCAGGCGGACGAGCCTGCGCTGGTTGATCTGCTGCAACACCCCGAGACGAACTGGGGCTGGCTGGGCAGCCTGCCCGGTGATGATCTGGCTGGCGTGGTTCGGCATTGGCGCGAACGTCTGCTGGTAGGGCGCCAGGGAAGCCAGGCCGTGTATCGCTTTCACGATAACCGTACCTTGGCACGTGCTTTGACCCATTTACAGGGCGAGCACTGGCCAGTGTTTCTCGGCCCACTGATGAGTGTGTGCTATTGGCACCAAGGCTGTTGGTGTCGGGGTGAAAACCCAATGCCCGGGGAGTATCCCGTGCCTGTGGCTGTGCCCTGGCTGAACACCCCCAACCCTCAGGCCGAAGTGATTCTGCACGCCAATATCCTGCGTTATCTGCTGACTGAACACAGCGAAAAACTCGCCGGCTTGGTCGAGTTTCAGAACCCCAGAATCTGGCTGGCGCAGGTTCTGGAGCAGGCCCGTGCCTGGCAATGGCGAGCCCCCCAGCAGCTCGAGTTTCTGGTGGTGCGTCGGTTGGAGGAGGCGACGCAAGGCAGCACGATTCGGTGGCAGCCGATAGAGGGCGAGGCGCCGTCGGAACATTTTGAGCGGGTGTTACGGGAGTGGCAAAAGCATGAATAGGTGGACGCGCAGCGTTTTGATAACGCTCGGTGCAGGATGGCTCTCGGGTTGTGCGCTGGCACCGCCGGCTAAGCGTTTTACCCTGGAGGTGGATTTACCCGCACAGTTTCGATTCATCGGTGCCGCTAACTACCGTCCCGCCAGATATGAACTCTGCACCTTGCCGCAGCGTCGAGGCAAAAGGCCGGAACGCAAGATCTTTATTGCCGATTACAAACCCGTGGCCGAACGAGTGAGCTATGAGTTCCCGCTGACTGAAACCATTGAGGGGTGCCCTACGGTGTTGCGTAGCGTGGAGTTCACTCTTTATGCGAAGTGGGGTGAACTCGACACTGATGTCGGTGGCAGTTTCGCGGCAATTTCTTTCGCAGATCCTATCGAGTCTGAACGCGTAGCAGCGATGCCCGAGTCGGGTGTGCAGGAGTTTTTTGGACAATGCATGTGGTTTTTTCGGACGGCCGGCCCCGAGCATGCGATCAGAAAATTGTTGGAATGTAACGCGTTGGACACGAAGGGGAAAAGGCAAGAAACGCGCCCGGGTGGCGTGGCGCAGAGAGAGCTGCTCCCAGGGAAAAAAGTAAGGCTGACGTTGAGCGTTACAGACGAGGAGGCTCCCGCTTTTCAGGACACCTGGCTAGCTGTACCGGGGGGGTGGAGACGGTGCCGGGGTAAAAGCTTTGAAGATCTGTCCGGATACTGTGGCAGTAACACCACGGACTTTAAACCTATAACGATGCCGGATGGACGTGTTTGCGATGTTTACCCAACGTGCAATTAACAAGGAGATGATTCATGAGCCAGGCAGCATGGAAGCAACCTTTTTTCAGCAGCAAGATGCCTGCTTGCCCGTTGAAAGGGCATTGGGCAAGCGTTTGCCTGGTGGATGAAACGGGCAGCGGGAAGGCTTATGGTGGGCTGGTCTACACAATCCAGGACACTACAGGGCGCCGGTACAACGGAAGGTTGAATGGAGAGGGATACGCCAAGGTGGAAGGGTTTTATTGCGGTCCTGTCATTCTTTCTTTGGATGCGCAGTATTCAGGCGACGAAGAGCCATATTCCAAATTGATAAAGCGCAAGACTTACCCGTTACCTATCACCGAACTTCAAGCCCGCGCCGAACACACCCGATTTTCAGCGGCTGATGGCCAACGTATCGAGGGTAACCCTGCACAACGCCAGGCAGACCGGTTTTATCAGGTTGAGGTGCGCGACCTGGTTCGACATATTGCCCACCTGCCGCCGTTTGCCTCCGGAACCTATCACCCTCCAAGGCATGCATTGAAAATGATGGCTGAGCTGGGGTTTGGTCCGCCGCAGCCCGCATTGTCAGGCGTCGTGCTGTTCCCCAACCTGCACACGGTGTTGGAGGTACGGCCTTTGCGGGCCCTGCGCCCGATGTTGTCGACCGATGATCAGTTTTGTGCGTTGAACCTGTATCAATTGGCGTTGATGTCCACATTGAGTTACTGCGATTTTGGCCAGCAACCTCCAAAACCTCCGGTGGAACACGTCAGTTTTCCCCTGGATCCCAGCGCAGGCAATCTGTTCGCGGAAAAACTCTCGGGGTTTCAAGAAGCCTGGAAGGTCGATCGTGATCAGGCTCAGCGCTTCTACCCGCTGTATGAAGAGGTTCCATACTCCCAGCGGTTTGAGATTTTGCCCTTCGATCCTGAGTTGTATCCACAGAATCGTCCGCAGCTTGGTGAGAAACAGGAGCATCCCGCCAGCCTGCACTTTTTTGATGATGAAGCGTTTGGTACGGATACCCAGGCCTTTATCAGTCATCACAACGAAGTAATTCTGATCGCTGTTCGAGGCACCGCCAGTGGTGCCGATGCACTACGCGACGCGAATGCCCACCAAGTGCCATTTACCGAAGGTGTTGGCAAAGCCCATGAGGGCTTTTATCAGGCATATCGAGCGATGCGCGATTTTGTTCTGTACTACCTTGATCAATTCCACAGCGGCCAGCGCATTGTGATTTGTGGCCACAGCCTTGGCGGCGCCATCGCGTTGCTCCTGGCAGAGGGGTTACGCCGAGTTACACGCGTGAAGTACAACATCCTCCTCTACACCTACGGCGCTCCCCGCGCCGCAGACTCCGAGTTTACCGACGGCGCCTCAGCCCTTATCCATCACCGCATCGTCAACCACAACGACCCGGTTCCCAGTGTCCCTGCCACGTGGATGAACACCACCGCCAAACTCTGGGTGCCGGGCGCCGTCACGCTTTTTGCCGCGCCCGGTGCGGGTGGCCTGCTGTTCGCCGCTGGCCTTGTGCGCGTCGGCGGCAATCCTTACCAGCATCACGGCGAACAACAGCACTTCATGCCCATTAAGCTGCCGGACGGCACGCACTCCTCAGTGTTATGGACGCCCGGTTGTGAGTCCATCCTTGAGGCGGGATGCAACCGTATACTGCAACTGCATGGCGATATGCCCGAGCGTGCCAACCTGTTGAAACAACTGTTCCAGGCCAGCCAGCATTTCATGACCGCCAGCTACATTCCAGCCGCGTGGGCCACTCTGCGCCGCTGGCAGCAAACCGTGGAGTGCCAGGGGCCTTTGATCACCGCCAGAGAGTTCGAGTTGATAGACCTGGCGCTCGACACCATGACCCAACAATTGCGCGACAAGAACCGCGAGCTCGAGCGTCGTCGCCCACCGAACCAACGCGATTATGGGCATGCGCATTACCAGGCACTGAACGCTGAAGTCGACCGCTTGCGCAGCAGTCGGCGCCGATTGGAGTCGTTACGCTGGCGCCGTCTGGACGTGCGTGACGTGTATGGCAGCCACGCCGATTCCACCGGCTTGCAGCCCAGCGTGAAACGCTGGTTGCGCCACCGTGAAAACCGCGAGTTGGCGCAAATCGCCAGTATTCCTGCGCCACTTCAGGACGGCGCCGGCCGGGTGCAGCCACTGGATATTGATTCAATCGTCTGACCCCGGGGCTTACAAAAACTCCACCTGTGCCGGTCTGCGTTGCATCAGCACCTTGCCATTGCGGATCGAATACAACGGCAGGCCTTGGCTGCGGATCACCTCGTAGTCACTGTCTGCCGAAAGCACCAGCAGGTTGGCCGGGCGACCGGCTTCCAGGCCGTAACGGTCACCCAGGGCCATGGCCTTGGCGCTGTTGTCGGTGACCAGGTCCAGGGCGCTTTGCAGGTTGCGGTAGCCCAGCATATGGCAGATGTGCAGACCGGCTTCCAGCACGCGCAGGATGTTGCCGTTGCCCAGCGGGTACCATGGGTCGACGATGGAGTCCTGGCCGAAGCAGACGTTCATGCCGGCCTCGAGCAGTTCATTGACGCGGGTGACGCCTCGGCGTTTCGGGAAACTGTCGAAGCGGCCCTGCAGGTGAATGCTTTCGGTAGGGCATGAAACGAAGCTGATGCCCGAGTGGCCCAGCAGGCGAAACAGTTTGGCGCAGTAGGCATTGTCGTAGGAACCCATCGCCGTGGTGTGGCTGGCGGTGACGCGCTCGCCCATGCCGCGGCTGCGGGCTTCTTCGGCGAGTACTTCGAGAAAGCGCGAGTGCGGGTCATCGGTTTCGTCGCAGTGCACGTCCACCAGGCAGCCGGTGCGTTCGGCCAGGTCCATCAGGAACTTCACCGAGCTAACCCCTTGGTCGCGGGTGTATTCAAAGTGCGGGATGCCTCCGACCACATCAGCGCCCAGCCGAATGGCTTCCTGCATCAGCTCGCGGCCGTTGCGGTAAGACTCGATGCCTTCCTGCGGGAAGGCGACGATTTGCAGGTCGATCAGGTGCGTGCTTTCTTCACGCACCTCCAACATGGCTTTGAGCGCGGTGAGGTCAGGGTCGGTGACATCAACGTGGGTGCGCACATGCTGGATGCCATGGGCGGCCAGGGCCTGGATGGTTTTCTTGGCGCGAGCCTTGGTGTCTTCCTGGGTGATGGTGGCTTTGCGTTCGCCCCAGCACTCAATGCCCTCGAACAGGGTACCGCTCATGTTCCAGCGTGGCTCGCCAGCGGTCAGCGTCGCATCCAGGTGGATATGGGGTTCCACGAACGGAGGTATGACCAGGTTGCCAGCGGCGTCGAGATCGTCAGCTGTTAATGTCGGCGCCACGGTTTGTGCAGTAATGCGGGCGATCCGGCCGTGTTCCAGGTGCAGATCATGCAGGCCTTCACGGTTGCGCAGGCGGGCATTGATGATATGCATGGGCAAGTTCCTCTTGGCTTTGGATAATCAGGCAGTCAGCCGCCAGGTCATCAGGGTTATCAGCCACAAGGTTACCATCCTCATGGCAACAGTCGGGTTCATGCCTGTACGTCAGCCAAAGGTGCGCGCACGCGCAGGGCCGCGGTGAGTGCGATGTAGGCCAGGGACGCGGCCACAATCCCCACCAGCGGCGCCACCCACGGTGAGTGAAACGCCAGCACGGTGCCCACGGCATACGCCGCCAGCCCTGGCCAATTGAACGCCGGCAGGCGTACATCGGCCAGACGCGGGTACTGGCCGCGATAGCGGTAGAAGAAGTCCGCCATGATGACCCCGCCAATCGGCGGGATCACGGTGCCCAACAGAATCAGATAAGGCACCAGCAAGTCGTACATGCCAAGCAGTGCCAGCAGGGTGCCGATCACCGCGCCGGCCAGGGTTACGGTTTTGCGCCGCCGGGTACGCAGCAGATTGCAGCCGGCCACGGCGAAATTGTAGATGGTGTTGTCCTGCGTGCTCCAGATGTTGAGCAGCAACATGACCATCGCCGCCATGGCGAAACCTTGCAGCAACAGTACTTCGACCACATCGGGTTGCTGATAGACGATGGCGCCATAGGCACCGATCAACACCATCAAGCCATTGCCGATAAAAAAGCCGATCAGGCTGGCCAGCACCGCGACCTTGGCCGAACGAGAAAAACGCGTCCAGTTGGTCGCCTGGGTGGCGCCGCTGACAAAAGTGCCGAATACCAGCGTGATGGCGGTGGACAAGTCCAGCTCCGCCGTCGGCACCACTGCCAGCAAGCCTTCCAGGCCGCCGACTTTGACGGTGGCGACCCACATCGACAGCAACAGCAGGATGCCCATGGCCGGCACCGCGATATAGGACAGAATCTCCAGCCCGCGATAGCCGATATACGCGGTGGCGCAGAACAGCAGGCCAAACAGCACCATCAGTGCCAGCACCGTGCCTTGGTTCAATTCGAAATATTTGCCCAGCACCACGGCCGCGGTGGCGGTGCCCCAGGCGTACCAGCCGATCTGGGTGAAGCCGAGGATCAAGTCGCTGAGTTTGCTGCCCACCTCGCCAAAGCAGAAGCGCCCCATCAGGACCGAATTCAAGCCGCTCTTGAAGGCGATGTAGCCCAGGCCTGCGGCGTAAATACCCAGCAACAGGTTACCCAGGGCCACGACGCCGAGCATGTCGGTAAAACTGAACGCCACGCCCAGCTTGCCGCCGGCGAACATGGTCGCGGTGAAGAAGGTGAAGCCCAGCAACACCATGGCGGTGGACGCAAGGCCCTTGCGCGCATGCATCGGCACTTCGCTGAGGGGGTAATCGTTACCCGGTTCTTGCTGCGTCATGGCCTTGCTCCCTGGATGACTGACGCAGCGCTGTTGCACTGCGCGTGCCAAACCGGCAGCGCGGCGTATTTGTCGCCAGGCAGCTGTGTCGAGCGCGCCCAAGCAGGCACGAAAGCAGTGCAGCGGTGAGACAAAATGGATCAGTCGAACAGCGTCTGGGTGGTCTCGCCACGATGAAACGCAAACGCCGCTTCAAGGTCGCTTTCGATGGTGCGCCCACGGGACAGGGGCGGCAGGTCGTCGAGGGTAAAAAAGCCCACTTCAGTGGTTTCAAAGCCCGCCATCGGCGCCCGTTGGTCGACCCGCTCGCACAGGAAATACAGCTTGTAGAAGTCCCGCACATCCGGGCGATACAAGCCCTTGGCCTTGTGCGTGACGCTGTACAGCGCGCGTGCCGTGACGCTCAGCCCGGCTTCCTCACGGATCTCCTTGACGATGTTTTCCGCCGCCGACAGGCCGATATCGGCGTACCCACCGGGCAGGGCCCAGCAGCCGTCGGTCAATTCGCGCACCAGCAGTATCCGGTCGCCCTCGATCACCGCGCCGCGTACGTCAATCATCGGGGTTGAATAACGCTTGGCAAAATCCGGCACCAGCCCGGTGATGCGCGCAAGCGGCACATCCGCCAGTTGCGCGAGCATGCTGTGGGCAATCTCGGCAATTTCCTCAAGGCGCTCACGCTCAAAGTCGTCAGTGCAAAAATGCAGCCCCGTGGACGCCAGTGCCTGCAAGCGTTTGGCCTGGGCCAGCCAGAGGTTTTCCATGGGGTGCTCCTATAGATGTTTGATCATAAATACGCGGCGCAGGCCGTGTTCCTCGGCGCGATGGGTTTGCACATAGCCACGGCGACTGTACAGCGCGAGGTTCTCGGTCATCACCTCATTGGTGTACAGGCGGATGGCACTGTAGCCGGCATCAAGTGCCTGCTGTTCGGCAAAATCCATCAGTTGTCGGCCGAAACCAAGGCCCTGGGCTTGTGGGGTGACGGCGAGGTTATCCAACAGCAACGCCGTGTCGGTGTGCCTCAGGATAACAAAGCCTTGAACTTGCCCGGCGTGGTCCAGCACATGCACGCCCCCGTCTTCGACCAACTGCGGGTAGTCCTCCAGCATTGGCCCGGGCTTGCGGCCGATGCGCTCAATGTAGGGCGCATAGGCAGCCTGGACGATGGCCTCGATAGCGGTACTATCATTGGTAGTGGCGGGGCGTATCAATTCAGCGTGCTCCTGTCATAAAGGCTCAGTCCACTGGCGCTTCGAAGATCGCTTCGATGGGCCGTTCGAACACCTTGGCGATCTTGAACGCCAGCGGCAAGCTCGGGTCGTAGCGGCCGGTCTCGATGGCGTTGATGGTCTGGCGCGACACGCCCAGGCGCTGCGCCAGATCGGCCTGGGACCAACCCAGTTCTGCGCGTAACTGGCGCAGCTGATTATTCATTGATAGCGCCTTGTGCCAATGATTATGGCCCCACACCAGACGCCGCCCATGATCGGCCAGACCATGAAGGCCGACAGGCGCGGCAGGCTTGCGGTTTCCAGGAAACCGTCGCTGAAGTTTAAGCAAAGGATGCTTTACGTTGGGTGTGCAGGTTTTTCATGTCAAGCACGCTTTACAATTGCAGGGGCCAGGCATAAAAAAACCACCCGCAGGTGGTTTTAAACACTCAAGCGCTTACTCGCCGCGATAGATGCAACCGCTGGTGCAGGTCTCGTGGATGCGAATCGCGCTGAGTTCCGGCAACAGGGGCTTGAGTTCGGTCCAGATCCACTTGGCCAGCACTTCGCTGGTCGGATTCTCCAGGCCAGGGATGTCATTGAGGTAGTTATGGTCGAGGCGCTCGTAGAGCGGCTTGAAAATCGCCTTGATTTCCGAGAAATCGCGGATCCAGCCGGTATGGGGATCCAGGTCGCCGCTCAGGTGGATAGCCACCTTGAACGAATGCCCGTGCAGGCGCCCGCATTTGTGGCCTTCCGGTACATGGGGCAGGCGGTGGGCGGACTCGAAGGTAAACTCTTTGAAGATTTCCACAGTATTTTCAGCTCGGTCAGGTATCTGGCAGGCGGCGAGTTTAACAGTTTGATCCTCTGCCGCGCATACCGCTGGGTTACAGCGCTTGCAGCCGCTCGCCCAGCCCACCATTGTCCGCCAGTTGCAGGAACTCATCCCCCAGCCGTCGGCTTTCGCTCATCGCGGTTTGCCAGTATTTGTTGCGGCTAGAGTCATCGCCCATAAAGCGCTTGAAGTCGCTGCGGTCCGGCAATTTCCCATGGGGCAGACGGGCCAGGTAGTCTTTGGAGGGCGCCAGTAGCAGCACATCCTGCAAGCCTTGTGGATTACTGCGTCGCCACGGCAGGCCCTTGTCGAACCAGCCGGGGATCACCCGGTCGGTGAAATGCGGGTACAGCACAATGTCGTCGCCGTGATAGGGCAGGTCGAGGTGATAGTCCAGCAGGCCACCGTCGCGGTAAGTGCCCGTGCCTGCGCCGGGCAGGTCGCGCACGCCTTGCATCACCATGGGGATGGAACCGGAGGCCAGCAGCGCCTGGCGCAGGTTGCCCAGCTGCAGGTCGAGGAAGCGCGAGGGAAAGTCCGTCAGCGCATGCACCGGTGGCGCCTGGCGCGGGTCGTGGATGATCAACCGCTCAAAATGCCGCGACAGCCGCGCACGGCCACGCAGGTTGTCGGCAATCACCGACGACAGGCCCAGCCCCAGTCGCCCACGGTGGTCATCGGCGAGCAGGCCGTGGCTCTTGACCACCATGATATTCAGGCGGTAGTCGGGGTTGTCCAGCACCCGCGCATCGCGGCCGGCCAACAGGTCGTCGAGCATGCGCTGGCAGCTGTGGCTGACTTCGGCCATGGTCACGCCCTTGGCAAAGCGTTGTTCGTTGTACAAGCGGCCGAGGTCCAGCAAGCCTTGCACCGGGTCGGGCAGGCACGCACTGGCAAACCGCCAGGAGCCGATCGACGCGCCGATCAGTGCACGCTCACGCGGCGCGCGTGGCAGCCAATCGCCGAACAGCGCCAGGTCCAGGCCTTGAATGCCCAACGCCTTGGGGCCACCGGCCGCACCGGGTAGGATACCGACATCCGCCGGCGCAAGGCCTTGCTCGCGAATGCGTGTGAAAGCGCGTTTGCCGGCCTTGAGGGTCAGCGCGGGAAACTTGATGTGGATGGCAGTCATACAGGTCTCGGTTGCAGCGAACAGGCAATATAAGAGAATTCTTGCAGCGATGGGTAAGGTTGCCGATTGAAAATTGCCATGGTGGCAATTCAGTTTCAGTTAAGTTGTCACGGGTACCGTGGTGGCCCATGTCCCGCATCGGGCCGCCCTCAAGGAACATCAGGATACGTAATGAAGGTAAATCTACGCGCGGGCAGTCAGGTGGCGCTGGTATTGCTACTGAGCAGCGCCAGCCTGTCGGCCCATGACCTTGGTCAGGATGAAGCCCTGCGATTGCGTCAGGAGGGCGTCATCGCGCCGCTGGAACAGTTGCTGGGGCCGGCGCTGGAGCGCTACCCGGGTGCCAAGCTGCTGGACGCCGAGCTTGAGGAGCACAAGGATCGCTCGGTGCGCTATATCTACGAAATCGAACTGTTGACCGTCGAAGGCGTGGTGCGCGAAATCGAGCTCGACGCCAGTACCGGTAAGCTGCTCAAAGATAAGGAAGACGACTGATGCGCCTGCTTCTGGTGGAAGACAACGTACCGCTGGCTGATGAACTGTTGGCCGGTCTGCAGCGCCAGGGCTACGCGGTCGACTGGCTGGCCGATGGGCGCGACGCCGCGTATCAAGGCCGCAGCGAACCCTATGACCTGATCATCCTCGACCTCGGCTTGCCGGGCCTGCCGGGCCTGGAGGTGCTCGCGCAATGGCGCGCCGCGGCCTTGGCCACGCCCGTGCTGGTGCTGACCGCGCGCGATTCCTGGGCCGAACGTATCGAAGGGCTAAAGGCCGGCGCCGACGATTACCTGAGCAAACCCTTTCACCCCGAAGAGCTCTACCTGCGCATCCAGGCGCTTCTGCGCCGTTCCCACGGCCAGGCCAACCAGCCGACGCTGCAAGCCGCCGGCCTGCACCTGGATGAAGGGCGCCAGTGTGTGCTGCGCGATGGCGACGAGATCCAGCTGACCGCCGCCGAATTCCGCCTGCTGCGCTACTTCATGCTGCACCCGGAGCAGATTCTGTCGAAAAGCCATCTGGCCGAACATTTGTATGACGGCGAAACCGAGCGCGACTCCAATGTGCTGGAAGTGCACGTCAACCACCTGCGTCGCAAACTGGGGCGCAGTGTGATTGAAACCCGGCGTGGCCAGGGTTACCGGTTTGGCGCCGCCCCGGCATGAGGTCGATTCAACGGCGTTTGAGCCTGGGTCTGATCAGCGTCATGGTGGTGGTGGGCGTGGTGCTGGCGCAAACCAGTTTGTGGTTGTTCGAGGCCGGTTTGCAGCGCTACCTGGAAGCCGGGCTGCGCAACGACAGCGAGAACCTGCTGGCAGCACTGGTGCGTGGGCCGGAGGGTGTTCATTTGGATGAGCAGCGTCTGTCACCGGCCTATCAGCGACCGTTTTCCGGGCATTATTTCCGCATTGATTTTGCCGACGTTCACTGGCGCTCCCGCTCGCTGTGGGACCAGGAACTGCCGCGCCTGACCGAGCCGGGGCTCAAGGGCAACCTGCAACTGGGGCCGGAACGCCAGCAACTGCTGGTGTTGCGTTCGGACTACAAGCGTTTCGGCCAGTCAATTTCCATCAGCGTGGCCCAGGACTACACGCCCGTGCGCGAAAGCTTTCGCCTGATGCGCCAGATCGGCCTGATCATCGGCTTGGCGGCGCTGTTACTGGTGCTGATCCTGCAACGGGTCACCGTGCGCCGCGCCTTGCGCCCGCTGGAGACGGCACGCAACCAGATTGCCCAACTGCAACAGGGCCGGCGCTCGCAACTTGATACCCAAGTGCCGCTGGAACTGGAGCCGTTGGTGGCGCAGATCAACCATCTGCTGGCCCATACCGAAGACAGCCTCAAGCGCTCACGCAATGCTTTGGGCAACCTCGGCCATGCGCTGAAAACCCCATTGGCGGTGCTACTGAGTGCAGCCTCCAGTGAAGCGCTCAAGGACCACCCCGAAATCGGCAAGCTGCTGCGCGAGCAGCTTGACCAGGTGCAACAACGCCTCAACCGCGAACTTAACCGCGCCCGCCTGGCCGGTGAAACCCTGCCCGGCGCGCTGTTTGACTGTGAAAAAGAACTGCCCGGCCTGCTGGCCACCTTAAGCATGATCCACGGTGAACACCTGGACTTGAGCTACCACGTCGACCCCGGCCTGCAATTGCCCTGGGACCGCGAAGACCTGCTGGAACTGCTCGGCAACCTGCTGGATAACGCCTGCAAATGGGCGGATGCCGACGTGCGCTTGACGGTCAGCGAAACCCCGCGCAGCTTTCTGCTGGCAGTCGAAGACGACGGCCCCGGCATCCCGCCGGCTCAGCGTGAGCAAGTGCTCAGCCGGGGCGCGCGTCTGGATGAGCAGATTGACGGCCATGGCCTGGGGCTGGGGATCGTGCGGGATATTGTCGAGGTG
>NZ_VBVZ01000169.1 GCF_005863185.1 Pseudomonas edaphica | reverse complement strand
CTGAAAGACCGCTATCGCAGGCAAGCCAGCTCCCACATTTGATCTCATTGGTTCTTGAGAAATGAGTACAACCTATCAGCGAGGCTTCAACGGATGAGAATCCTCGGCATTCTTTGCCTGCTACTCACTTTAAACGGCTGCAGCTCACTGCTGTTCTACCCCGAACCCGGCCTGCCGTTCACGCCGGAAAAAGCCCACCTGGCCTATCGCGACGTCACCCTCACCACCGCCGACGGCGTAAAGCTGCATGCCTGGTGGCTGCCGGCCAAACCCGGTGTGCCGCTCAAAGGCACGGTGCTGCACCTGCACGGCAATGGCGGCAACCTGGCCTGGCATCTGGGTGGCAGCTGGTGGTTGCCGGAGCAGGGCTATCAAGTGCTGTTGCTGGACTATCGCGGTTATGGCCTGTCTGAAGGCAAGCCGTCCTTGCCGGCGGTGTATCAGGACATCGATGCCGCATTCGGCTGGATCGACAAGGCCCCTGAAACCCAAGGCCAGCCGCTGATCGTGTTGGGCCAGAGCCTGGGCGGTGCGCTGGCGGTGCATTACTTGGCGGCACACCCGCAGCGCCAAGCCCAGCTCAAGGCCCTGGTCCTGGACGGCGTGCCCGCCAGTTATCGTGATGTAGGACAATTCGCCCTCAGCACCTCCTGGTTAACATGGCCGT
The DNA here is from genome assembly GCF_005863185.1 of Pseudomonas edaphica. Taxonomy (GTDB): domain Bacteria; phylum Pseudomonadota; class Gammaproteobacteria; order Pseudomonadales; family Pseudomonadaceae; genus Aquipseudomonas; species Aquipseudomonas edaphica. The sequence continues at coordinate 10,340 of NZ_VBVZ01000169.1, read as the reverse complement.
TTCAGGTGCCGCTGTCGTGGCTGGTGCCCGACGCCGACAGTGCGATCAATGCCATGCCCCAGCTTACCGGCGTGCCCAAGCTGTTGTTCCACAGCCTGGATGACCCGATTGTGCCGGTGGCCAACGGCATTCGCCTGTATCAGGCCGCGCCGCCGCCGAGGGTGTTGCAGTTGACCCGTGGCGGCCATGTGCAGACCTTCGCCGACAAGACCTGGCAAACCGTGATGCTGCGCTATCTGGACGACCCGCAGCACTTCAATGGCCTGCGCCGCCTGGGCGAGATACCGAATTACCCTATTCCTAAAGTTGATTCATCAGAGAGCCCGCAATGAGCGAAGAACGCAACATGATCCCGCTGATCCTCACCGGCATCGGCACCATCATCGGCACCGTCGGCTGCCTGTGGTTTTACGGCTACTTGCACTTCGCCAAGCCGGAAGATGCCTTGTTGCTCAGCGACTTCACCATGCTCAAGACCGTGCCGGGCGAGGACTACAAGGTCTCGCTGACTCCGGCTGCGCAGGTGGCGCAATGCATTGATGGCGTATTGGTGATGTTTGATACCGAACAGAAAGGCTTGAGCGGCGTACTGGTCAATAACAAGAAACAAGCCGTGCGTTGCATGGGCCAGGAAACCCCGCAACTTCAAGAGTAAAGCGCTTCAATGCAGCGATACTGAAATATCTGGAACCGTATTCCGTAGGATGCCACTTAAGGGCTTGTCAGCGCTGCTGATGGATAACTTATGAATGGCCAGCCAAGGGAGAGTTACGGTGAATATTGCTGCGATAGACAGGATGTTGGATATGGCCCGGGCGCAGCAAAGTTTGGATGAGTTCAGCGAGTGGGACGCAGAGCTTTCCCAAAAGGAGCAGGACGAAACCAGGCGGCGCACGGAGTTCGAGCTGGCGGGCGGCGACGACAGCAACCGTCAGATCCAATTCTGAAGCAAAAAAAACCACCGTTTCCGGTGGTTTTTTCATCCTGCGTCAATCAATCAGTTAGCAACGGAAGAGCGTGGCTTGACTGGCTGGTTGTCGTTGGAGATGGTCACTTCAACGCGGCGGTTCATGGCACGGCCCGAAACGCTGCCGTTGTCGGCAACCGGGTATTCCTTGCCGTAACCCTGGGTCACGATGCGCGAGATATCCACGCCTTGTTGAGCCAGTGCACGTTGTACCGAAGCGGCACGACGCTCGGACAGGCTCTGGTTGTACGAGTCCGAACCGGTGCTGTCGGTGTAGCCTTCGACGATCACTTTACGGTCCGGGTTGTCGCGCAGGAACTGAGCCAGTTTGGTGATGTTCACCAGGCCACTGGATTTCAGGTCGGACTTATTGGTGGCGAACAGCACGTCACCGAAGGTCACCAGAGTGCCGCGATCAGTCTGCTTGGCGTTCAAGCTGTCTTGCAGTTGCTTGATCTGTGCATCACGGGCTTGCAGCAGGGCGCGAGCACGTTCGTCGCCGGCGTTTTTCAGCTTGGCTTCGGATTCACGCAGCGAGATGGTGTCTTTGGCCACTTCCACACGCTGGTTGGTCAGGTAGGCCAGTTGGTCGACCTTCTTCTCGTCTTCCTTGTCGCGGTAGGCCTTGTCAGCCTTGTCCAGCCAATCCTGCGCGTCCTTGGTTTCCAGCGCCGCTACCTTGGTGGCTTGCGGGTTGGATTGCAGGGCCGAGAAGTTGGTCCGTGCGTTTTCCAGGTTCTGGTTCGGCGGGGTGGAGCACGCCGCCAGAGCAACGCTCATCGCCAGCAGGGCAGGGATCATCAATTGTTTACGCATAGTCGTGTCGTCCTTTCAATTCGATATCGGGTGCAGTGCAATCAGTGGCGGCGGCTTATTGCTGTTTGATAACAGCCGGGCGCATGCCTTCCTGACGCAGTTCCTGCACAGCTTTCTGGGAATCCTTCACAGCCTGGTCAGCTTTGGCAGCCTGGGCCTTGCGCTCTGCGACTCGGGCATCCCACTCGGCTTGCTCAGCCAGTTGACGCGCTTTGTCGTAGTTTTTGTCATGCATGGCCAGTTCGGCAGCTTTGAGCTTGTCCTGGGCCGACTTCATTTCTACCGCTGCGTACTCGGTGCCGCCGGCGCTGACTGCGCTGTTTACGGCGGACTGGGTCACGGCGTATTGCTCGGTCGGAGGGTTGCCGGCGCAGCCCGCCAGAACGAAGCTGGTGCCGATTGCCAGCGCGGCCAATTTCAGCCCGCGCAGATGGTTAAACGAGGATTTGGCAGTGCTGGTCTTCATCGTCTTCAACTCCATTGGATAACTCCTGAAAAAATCAAAATCCACTTCATTGGTTGGCGGTTGCAGGCTCGGCGGTAAAGCACCTAATGCCCTTTTCAAACGGCCGTTCCAAGTGATGGCTTACTGGTTGTGACCGGAGCGTTTTTTCAAAAGTTCAGCGGAGATGGCGATTTGCCTAAAAAAATATCTGACTGTTTGGTCAGCGTTTAAAAGTTTGAACTTTCGCGTTGCGCAGAGGTACTCCGAGCCTCTGTGAGGCCCGGAATACAGGGGTTAAACGGGGGGTGTCGAAGGTTTGTCAGTGTTGCTGTTTATCGGCGGTGGCTGATAAATCATGCAGATAGCGGCGTGACAGAGTCAGAAAGCGCGGCGTCGGGCCGACGTCCTCGTACAGTGGGTCACCCTCTTCATCGGTGGCGATCACATGCTGGCCCTTGATGTAGGGGAAGCTCGCTTCCAGCTCTTCAAGGGCCGCGCCGATCAGTTCGCCGAGCAATTCTTCGGTGCTGCGCTTGGGGTACATCTCGGCGATAGCGGCCAGGCGCGCAGCGGACTCGACGTCCAAGTGGATCGCGTACTCGGTTTTGGTCAGGCGACCCTTGGCGTTCTCTTCCCAATGTTGGGCCAGTTCTCGAATTTTCATGGCAACCTCAATAAGCCCGCGATGGCAGGCGGTGATGGGTGTCCAGTCGCCTGCGTGGGTAACACGACGACTCACTGTTGAGACTAGCTGCAAGTCGCAAGGTTTAAAGTGTCTTGTCAGAAACTGACGCGGGCGGCACTCTGGAAGGCCTGCGCGTCCCGGATTTCTGGCTGGAGATTGGCTGATGAGTGATATCGATGCACGCTTGCGTGAGGATGTTCACCTGCTGGGTGAGCTGCTGGGCAACACCATTCGAGAGCAGTACGGCGATGCTTTTCTCGACAAGATCGAGCAGATCCGCAAAGGCGCCAAGGCTGACAGACGAGGTGCTGGCGATGAGCTGAGCACCCGCCTCAATCAGTTACAGGAAGATGAATTGCTGCCCGTGGCCCGGGCCTTCAACCAGTTTCTCAACCTGGCCAATATCGCCGAGCAGTACCAACTGATCCATCGGCGCGATGAATCGCAACCAGCGCCCTTCGAGTCTCGCGTATTACCGGAGTTGCTGGCGCGCCTGCAAAGCGAAGGTCACAGCAATGAGTCCCTGGCCCGTCAGTTGGCGCGCCTGGAGATTGAGCTGGTGCTCACCGCCCACCCGACCGAAGTGGCGCGCCGCACCTTGATCCAGAAATACGATGCGATTGCCGCACAGCTGGCGTTGCAGGATCACCGCGACCTCACCAGCGCCGAGCGCGAGCAGATTCGCCAGCGCTTGCAGCGTCTGATCGCCGAAGCCTGGCACACTGAAGAGATCCGCCGCATCCGGCCCACGCCGGTAGACGAAGCCAAGTGGGGCTTTGCGGTGATCGAGCATTCGCTGTGGCATGCCATTCCCAATTATTTGCGCAAGGCCGACCAGGCCTTGCACGCCGCCACCGGCCTGCGCCTGCCACTTGAGGCGGCGCCGATCCGCTTTGCTTCGTGGATGGGCGGCGACCGTGACGGCAACCCGAATGTCACCGCGCCGGTCACCCGCGAAGTGTTGCTGCTGGCGCGCTGGATGGCGGCGGATCTGTACCTGCGAGATGTCGATCATCTGGCGTCCGAGCTGTCGATGCAGCAGGCCAGCCCTGCATTGCAGGCCAAGGTCGGTGATAGCGTCGAACCTTACCGTGCCTTGCTCAAGCAACTGCGCGAACGCCTGCGCGCCACGCGTCAATGGGCGCATACCTCACTGACCGCCAGCACGCCTGCGCCTGCCGATGTGTTGCAAAACAACCGCGACCTGCATGACGCGTTGGAGCTGTGCTAACAGTCGCTGCATGAGTGCGGCATGGGCGTGATCGCTGATGGCCCGTTGCTCGACTGCCTGCGCCGTGCCGTGACCTTCGGTTTGTTCCTGGTGCGCCTGGACGTGCGTCAGGATTCCAGTCGTCACTCGGCGGCCATGACCGAAATCACTGATTACCTGGGCTTGGGCCGTTATGAAGACTGGGACGAAGAAGCGCGCATCAGCTTCCTGAGCAAAGAGCTGACCAATCGCCGACCGCTGCTGCCGGGTTATTTCAAACCGTCGGCAGACACCGCCGAAGTGTTGAACACCTGCAAGGAAGTCGCCGCCGCACCGGCTGCATCACTCGGTTCTTATGTCATTTCCATGGCGGGTGCCGCGTCGGATGTGCTGGCCGTGCAACTGTTGCTTAAAGAGTCGGGCGTGCAACGGCCGATGCGCGTGGTGCCGCTGTTTGAAACCCTGGCCGACCTGGATAACGCCGGGCCGGTGATGGAGCGTCTGCTGCAATTGCCGGGTTATCGCGCGCGCTTGCAAGGCCCACAGGAAGTGATGATCGGCTATTCGGACTCGGCCAAGGACGCCGGCACCACCGCCGCTGCCTGGGCACAGTACCGGGCGCAGGAACGGCTGGTGGATATCTGCCGCGAGCAACAGGTGGAGTTGCTGTTGTTCCATGGTCGCGGCGGCACCGTTGGCCGTGGCGGCGGCCCGGCGCATGCGGCGATCCTGTCGCAGCCGCCAGGCTCGGTGGCGGGGCGTTTCCGTACGACCGAACAAGGCGAGATGATCCGCTTCAAGTTCGGCCTGCCGGACATTGCCGAGCAGAACCTCAACCTTTATCTGGCTGCCGTGCTCGAAGCCACGCTGCTGCCACCGCCGCCACCTGAGCCGGCCTGGCGGCATCTGATGGATGAATTGGCAGCAGACGGTGTCAGTGCTTACCGCGCCGTGGTGCGGGAAAATCCGCAGTTCGTCGAATACTTCCGCCAGTCCACACCCGAGCAGGAGTTGGGCCGCTTGCCATTGGGCAGTCGCCCGGCCAAGCGCCGTGCGGGCGGTATCGAGAGCCTGCGCGCGATTCCATGGATCTTCGGCTGGACCCAAACCCGCCTGATGCTGCCCGCCTGGCTTGGTTGGGAAGCGGCATTAAGCAAGGCGCTGGAGCGTGGCGAAGGTGAGCTGTTGGGGCAGATGCGCGAGCAATGGCCGTTCTTCCGCACCCGCATCGATATGCTCGAGATGGTACTGGCCAAGGCCGATGCCGACATCGCGCGGCTGTATGACGAGCGTTTGGTGCAGCCGGACCTGCTGCCATTGGGTGCGCACTTACGCGACCTATTGTCGCAGGCGTGCGACGTGGTACTTGGCCTGACCGGCCAGTCGCAACTGCTGGCCCATAGCCCGGACACGCTTGAGTTCATTCGCCTGCGCAACACCTACCTCGACCCGCTGCACCTGTTGCAGGCCGAATTACTGGCACGCTCGCGCCAGCAGGAGGCGGCGCAGGACAGCCCTCTGGAACAGGCGCTGCTGGTGTCTGTAGCCGGTATTGCCGCCGGTTTGCGCAACACTGGCTGAGGTTTTCTGCGTGTTCTCAATGGCTTGCAGATAAACAACGACGGCCGCCCGGAAACGGGCGGTCGGCGTTTAGGAGGCGGGGTTGCACTCAGGCATACCCTACCTATGACTGCATGGCGGGCGCGGTTCTTGCGACTTTTGGCGGCTTGTATGGATAGAGCCTGCTGTGTATCTTGATCAGCCTTTGGCCGTTTGATCGGCCAGGACCCACATTTTTACGAGATTGGCCCCACGCGGCGAATCCGAGCGTCATCTCTATAAAAAATTGAGGAGCACATCGATGCGCGTCATTCTGCTGGGAGCTCCCGGGGCCGGTAAAGGTACTCAGGCAAAGTTCATCACTGAAAAATTCGGCATTCCACAAATCTCCACCGGTGACATGCTGCGTGCCGCCGTCAAGGCTGGCACCGAACTGGGCCTGATCGCCAAGAGCGTAATGGACAGCGGCGGCCTGGTCTCCGATGACCTGATCATCAACCTGGTCAAGGAACGCATCAGCCAGGAAGATTGCAAGAACGGTTTCCTGTTCGACGGTTTCCCACGCACTATTCCCCAGGCGGAAGCCTTGGTGAAAGCCGGCGTTGAGCTGGACGCTGTGGTTGAAATCGCAGTTGAAGACGAAGAAATCGTTCAGCGTATTGCGGGCCGTCGCGTTCACGAAGGCTCGGGCCGCGTGTACCACATCGTCTACAACCCGCCAAAGGTTGAAGGTAAAGACGATGTGACCGGTGAAGACCTGGTACAGCGTAAGGACGACACCGAAGAAACCGTGCGCCATCGCCTGTCGGTCTACCATTCGCAGACCAAGCCGCTGGTGGATTTCTACCAGAAGCTTTCGGCTGCCCAAGGCAAGCCGAAGTACAGCCACATCCCTGGCGTGGGTTCGGTAGAATCCATCACTGCCAAGGTGCTTGAAGCACTGAGCTGATCCTTCGATCGGCTTTGCGTACAACGGCCCGCTTGCGGGCCGTTGTTGTTTATACTGGCGCACTTTTTTTCGACTTGGACACCTACACCGATGAGCACCCTGCTGGCCCTGGACACCGCGACTGAAGCTTGCTCCGTCGCCTTGCTGCACGATGGCAAGGTAACGAGCCACTACGAGGTGATCCCGCGTCTGCATGCGCAGAAGCTGTTGCCGATGATCAAGCAACTGCTGGAAGAGGCGGGCACCACGCTGTCTGCCGTGGGCGCGATTGCTTTCGGGCGTGGCCCGGGTGCCTTTACCGGCGTGCGTATCGCCATCGGCGTAGTGCAAGGCCTGGCCTTTGCGCTGGAGCGCCCGGTGTTGCCGGTGTCCAACCTTGCGGTATTGGCCCAGCGTGCATTGCGTGAACACGGCGCCTCGCAGGTGGCGGCGGCGATTGATGCGCGCATGGATGAAGTGTATTGGGGCTGCTACCGCGAAACCGCTGGCGAAATGCGTCTGGTGGGCGTGGAAGCCGTACAGCCTCCGGAATCGTCGGTGTTGCCTGCTGACGCCAGCGGCGATTGGTTTGGTGCCGGTACTGGCTGGGGTTATGGCGAGCGCATCCCTGTGCAATTGGCGGGGCAGGACGCTGCCATGTTGCCCCACGCCGAAGACTTGCTGACCCTGGCACGTTTCGCTTTCGAGCGCGGCGAAGCGATTTCGGCCGACCAGGCTGCACCGGTTTATCTGCGCGATAAAGTTGCGCAAACCAAGGCTGAACGCGGGATTATTTGACGTCAAAAATGCTGGCAATTTGGAGCAAAAATCCCCAATCGTCAGAATTTGCCCCGGTTTGTAAACCTTTTACAAATTATGTGTTCTAGTTATCACCAGAGCATTTGCGCACCACGGAAAGTGCCGCTAAATTGCCATCATTGATACCGAGTCTGCATGTATGCGTATAGACGGCTTTTCCTCACAGTCCTACCCACTCAAGCGTAAGCCGCGCAAGGCGAACGTCACGGTAGACGAGTCCGTCGAAGATTCGCCGGACTTCATCGAGGTTCAGTCAGAGTCGCAACCCAGTGCCCAAGGTTCTGGCGCTGCACGCATCAGTGGCCTTCCTGCCCGTCAGCAAGACATGGTCTTCCCCCGTTCCATGAGCAAAAGCGTCGCCACCGCGCTGGCCAGCTACCTGACCACCGCCGGCTTTGTCGAATGGGATATGGAAGTGCTGGGTCTCGACATCCACATCTGATGCGCCTGCCTTACTACATCGGCTGCCCGTCCTGGAGTGAAAACGCCTGGCGCGAGTACCTGTACCCGGCCGATGCCCGTTCCAGCGACTACCTTGCCCTGTATTCCCAGGTCTTTAACGCCGTTGAAGGCAACACCACCTTTTATGCCCGCCCCTCGGCCGCCACGGTGCAGCGCTGGGCTGAAATCATGCCTGAGGGTTTTCGCTTCACCGCCAAATTCCCCGGAGACATCAGCCACGGCGGCGACTTGCGCGAGCAATTGCCGGCAGCGGAAAGTTTTGTCGGCTTGATGAGCCCTTTGGGCGAGCGGGTTTCGCCGCTGTGGTTGCAATTGTCGGCGAGCTTTTCGCCGCAACGCCTGGGCGAACTGGCGGGTTTCATTGACGGCCTGGAACGCCCGCTGGCCGTGGAAGTGCGTCACCCTGAGTTCTTCGCCAAGGGCGATGCCGAGCGCAGGCTCAACCGGCTGTTGCGCGACCGTGGCGTGGAGCGTATTTGCCTCGATCCACGTGCGCTGTTCAGTTGCACTTCAACGTCGGCGGCCGTGCTGCACGCCCAATCGAAAAAGCCCAAGGTACCAACACGGCCGGCGGCGTTGACTCAATTTCCCCAGGTGCGCTTCATCGGCCATCCGGAACTGGAGGCCAATGACCCGTTCCTGGTCCCGTGGGTAGAAAAAATTGCTGGCTGGATCGAAGAGGGGCGCACGCCTTATGTGTTCCTGCACACCTCGGATAACCGCCTCGCCGCGCAACTGGCGCTGCGCTTTCACCAACAGTTGATGCTGCGTTTGCCGGGGTTGCCAGCGCTGCCAACCTTGCATCGGGAACCCGCAGCGGAGCAACTGGGGTTACTCTAGGGCTCCTTTTTCCGACAGGAGTCAGCCATGGATGCCCAAACCCTTCGCGCCGAAACCTTCAAGGCCTTGCATGAGCGTGACCGCGCATTCGTGATGCCCAACCCGTGGGACGCCGGCTCCGCCATCATGCTCGCCAGCCTGGGTTTTGAGGCGTTGGCCACGACCAGTGCGGGCTATGCGTTCAGCCTCGGGCGACCGGATGCGGAAGGCGCATTATCCCTTGAAGACACCTTGGCCAATGCGTCATCGATCGTGCGGGCCACTGCGCTGCCGGTGGCGGCTGACCTGGAGAACGGCTTCAGCGACACCCCCGAAGGCTGCGCCCAGACCATCCTGCGCGCCGCGGCCAGCGGTATTGTGGGTGGCTCTATCGAAGACGCCACAGGCATTGCGGTCGACCCGATCTATCCGTTTGACCTGTCGGTGGAGCGCGTGGAAGCCGCCGTCGCCGCTGCCCGCAGCTTGCCATTTGCCTTTACGCTCACCGCCCGTGCAGAAAACCTCCTGCATGGTCGCCCGGATTTGCCTGACACTATTCGCCGCCTGCAAGCCTACGCCGAAGCCGGGGCGGACGTGCTCTACGCTCCCGCCTTGCGCAGTGCCGAAGAAGTGCTTGCGGTGGTCAAGGCGGTGGCGCCCAAACCGGTAAATGTGCTGATGTCCGGTGGTTTGAACCTGAGCGTGGCGCAGTTGAGCGAAATGGGCGTGCGCCGCATCAGTGTCGGCTCAGCCATGGCGCTGGCGGCGTATGGCGAGTTCTATCGGGCGGCGCAGGAGGTGTATGAGCTGGGCACTTTTACCTTCACTGAACGCAAGATGCCGTTCAGCCAGGCCAACGGTTTTTTCAAAGACTGAATCAGGCCGCCAGGCGCAGGTTGTTGAGGACCAGCGGGCGCGCCCAGTGATAATCGAAGTCCAGCGCCTTCTGTTGCGCCACCAGCTCCTCGGCCGGGTAAGGCGTGGCAGGCGGTGGCAGCAGGTCCAGTTCGAATTCGGCAATCGGCAGGTGCAGCGGCTGGGGCTGCGGCGCCGGGCCAGGCTCAGGCGGCGGGTTGCCGGCATTGAGCACAATCGGGCGGACCCAGCCGCTTTCGAAGTTTTGCTGGCGCTGCTGGGCGATGATTTCTTCTGCCGGGAACGGCGTGGCAGGCGGCGGCAGCAGCTCGGTTTCAAATTCGGCGATGGGCAGGAACAGCGGCTCCGGCGGGGCGACCTCGGTGTCGTGTACGTCGCATTCACGCTGGGTGAGGATCTGTGACAACAGGTCGGCGCCTTCGCTGGGTTCTACCGCCGGGTCCCTCGGCGCCGGGGCTTTGGCCGCCAGCGCACCCGGCGTATCGCCAAGCTGCTCGGCCAACGCACGGGCGAAGAAGTCCTGCCACACATGGCTCACCCCAGCCAGCGCTTGAGTATTGCGCAGGCCGTAGTGGTTGTGGGTCGGCAGTACACCGATGGTTAGGGGAAGAATGTCTGACATTTTTCTCGGTCGACGCTCAGCTCTGGCAAAATACCTGACTGTTGTTTTTATCGGCCGTTGTTTGCCGATCCTTAATATTTTTGAGCGTAGCGATTGATGAGCGAACAACCAGCGGCCAGCCGCATTCGGGT
>NZ_VBVZ01000168.1 GCF_005863185.1 Pseudomonas edaphica | reverse complement strand
GGGCAATATCGGCATCAGCGCCATGAGCAATGGTGAAGATATCGTGTTTTCGGTGCGCGACTCCGGCGAAGGCATTGCGCCTGAGCAGTTGCCCCATGTGTTTGATCGCTACTGGACCCAGACCGAAAACAACCCCACCGGCAGCGGCTTGGGGCTGTATATCACCCAAGGTATCGTGCAGGCCCACGGCGGGCGGATTGAGGCTGAGAGTGAGTTGGGGCGTGGCAGTGAGTTCAGGTTTACGGTACCCAAGTCTGTCTGAAACGCATTCAGTCCTACGGATATTAAACATGCAGAAACCCATGGCCGGGAACGTTAACCCGGCCAGCGCCACTGAGTGGGTGCGCAGTCAAAGGGAGTATTGATGCGAGAACATCCCTCCAATTGAGCAAGAGGTTTTTCCCATGAGTATCGTCCACATGCTGCCCGGCTTTCAGTTCAACATAGCTTTCCAACTGGCCAACCAAATGGCTGAAATCGCCACCCGGTCCGCTGAAAAGCCCTCACGTCCTGACAGTAACCCCATGATGCAAAACGCACCGCCCAAGCCCAAGCCTTATCGAACGTCCCTGGAGTCCCTGGGACAAGGCCATCTGCTCTAACACAACAAGGGTAATCGGCTGCAAGGTATCTGCGGCACGCCTTTAACAAAACGCTGACATCCTCTGCGTTACCCTTTTAAGTCCTACCTTGTATGAGCTGCTTGCTTCATGCCGCCATCCGACACACTGCCCGCCGTCATTGCCGGCCCACTGCTCAGGCGCCTGGAACCCCAGCGTCTGGTGATCTGGCTGGTGGGCAGTCGTGTCCTGCCATTGTGCTTAAAGCTGCAAGTGCCTCAAGGCCAAACGCTGACGATCGATCTGGACACCCAGCAGTGCCAAGTCGTGCCCGTTGGGCGCCACGCCTTTATCCACCTGATCGACGTTACCCTGAGCGAAGCCCTGCCGCTGGACGTGAGCATCGACTACGACCTGCTGGTCGACGGCTGTGGCATTGCGCAATGGGCGCCGCACCTGCTGTATGCCGATGCTCCATCGGCGAATTTCGTAGTGCATAGCCGCATCCACCAGTTGGTGCATGGTTCCTGCCGCAAACCTCATCACCACGCCGATGACGGTTTGCTGTGCGTCGACCGCCTGCTGGCTGACGCGCGCACACCGGCCGAGCGCCCGGCGCTGCTGATGATGAGCGGTGACCAGGTCTACGCCGATGATGTGGCCGGCCCCATGCTGCGCGCGATTCATGCGCTTATCGCACGCCTGGCGTTGTTCGACGAATACCTGGAAGGCGCCGTGGTGGATGACAGCGCCAGCCTCTACGGGCATCGCGCCAGCTATTACCACCGCGCAGATCTGCTGCCCGCACTGGACAGCAACGAGACCCTGCGCGAACGGTTTTTCGGCGGTGTGAAAAAACCGATCTTTACCAGCAGCACCGCCGACAACCACCTGGTGACCTTTGCCGAAGTACTGGCGATGTACCTGTTGGTATGGTCGCCCACGCCCTGGACGTTGATCACGCCACAGCCGCCATCATTAAGCACGCCGGAACACCTGCGCTACGACCACGAACAAGTGCAGGTCGATCGGTTCCGTGACGGCTTGCCCGGCGTTGCGCGGGTCTTCGCGCACCTGTCGACGCTGATGATTTTTGACGATCACGACATCACCGACGACTGGAACCTCAGCGCGCAATGGGAGGCCACCGCCTACGGCCATCCATTCTCCAAACGCATCATCGGCAATGCCCTGCTCGCTTATATGCTGTGCCAGGGCTGGGGCAACCAGCCAGATGTGTTTGGCAAACTGTTGGAACACACCCAGGCGCTGACCGCCAACGTTCAAGACAACCACTTGCACGCCAGTGCCCACGATGAATTAGTGCAAACCCTGCTGAAATTCCAGCACTGGCATTACGTGCTGCCCACCACGCCCGCACTGGTGGTGCTCGACACTCGCACCCGGCGCTGGCGCAGTGAGTTTGCGCTCAAGCAACCTTCCGGCCTGCTGGACTGGGAAGCGTTGAGCGAACTGCAGCAGGCCCTGCTGGACCACCCGTCGGCCATCATCGTGTCGCCCGCGCCGATCTTCGGCGTCAAGCTGATCGAGACGGTGCAGAAGGTCTTCAGCTGGTGTGGCTACCCACTGCTGGTAGACGCCGAAAACTGGATGGCCCATCGCGGCGCCGCCCAGGTGATCCTGAATATCTTTCGCCACTCGCGCACGCCGGGGAACTACGTGATCCTGTCGGGCGATGTGCACTACTCGTTCGTCTATGAAGTGCTGATCCGCCACCGCAGCGCCGGCCCAAAAATCTGGCAGATCACCAGCAGCGGCATCAAGAACCAGTTCCCGGCGCGTTTGCTGGAATGGTTCGACCGCCTCAACCGCTGGCTCTACTCACCGCGCTCGCCCCTCAACGATTTCACGCGCCGGCGCACCATGCAGGTAGTGCCGCATATCCCGGAACACGCCGAGGCGGGTGAACGGCTGTGGAATTCGGCGGGCATCGGCCAAGTGTTTTTCAATGCGCAGGGCCAGCCGGAGGGGATTTACCAGCACAACGCGGATGGCAAGCCGCGAACGCGCATGGTGGCGCCGAAGTGAGTTTTCTTACGCCTGGCAAACCAATCTCGCACATACCATTCAGAAAACTCACAACTCTTTATTTTTACTGATTTTTTTTGAAACGCTTCAACCTCAGCCACTCACAAAATAAGTGCCAGGCTCTGACCAATCTTCGCGAAAAGACCCTTCAATCGCTGATTGCCTTATGAACCTATTTTGGTGCACTCTCTGTGAACGACTACCTCTCGTGTTGCACGTCGCATTTTACCGAACCGAGGCTGGCAACGAGCCCGTGCGTGAATGGCTGATGGAACTGCCCAGGGAATCAAAAAAGCTTATAGGCACTGACATAAAATCGGTCCAACTCGGATGGCCGCAAGGGATGCCGTTGGTTAGGAAGCTGGAGCATCGCCTTTGGGAGGTCCGAACCGATCTTGGTGAAAATGCTGCACGAGTCATTTTTACCTTGGTTGCCAGCCAAATGGTTTTGCTACATGGCTTTATCAAAAAAAGTCGAAAAACACCTTTAGTCGACCTGAACACCGCCAGACATCGCAAAAACAAGCTTCGAGGAACATCCCATGAATAAGCATATCGGCTCCAACTTTGATGATTTTCTCAGCGATGATGGGCTCATAGAAGAAGTCTCTGCAGGGGCGTTGAAGCGTGTTATTGCCTGGCAGCTGGCAGAGGCGATGAAGGTGCAGAAGGTCAGCAAGAAAGCGCTGGCAGAACGTATGCATACCAGCCGCACCGCCGTAGATCGAGCGCTGGACCAAAACGACGCGGGCATGACGCTGTCCACCCTGGCCAGTGCGGCAAGGGCTCTGGGTCAACATGTCGAAATACGCCTCGTATCGAACACGCAAGCAAGGCCCGCCAGGGCGTGAAAGCTCGTGCCAGGCGAGCACAACGTATGTCGCCCCACCTGCTGATTAATGGCCTATCGCCACACCACTAAAGCAGCACACTCATCCTATTCAAAGCGCGCAAGCCGCGATGTAGAGTAACCTTAGCCACGGTGTACCGGCGTCAATGAAGACTGGCCTTGGAAGCCAGCACAGGCAGGGAAGTGCACAGATGAACGAGACATCCGGCAATAAACCGCTGCGCAATAACTTTTCCGAACTCAACGCCGACATGTTGCATGCGGTGATGGAACTGGTCAGCGACGGCATCTGGGACTGGAATGCCAACACGGGGTTCGTGTACCGCAGCCCCGGCTGGTACATGATGCTTGGCTACCCCCGCCACTCCCTGGAGAACAGCGTGTTCACCTGGGAGAACGTGATCCACTCCGAAGATTATCCACGCGTCATGGCCGTATTTGATGACTACATCAGCCAACGCGCGCCCCATTACCAGGCCGAGTATCGTTGCCGCAAGGCTGACGGCACTTACTTGTGGATCGAAGACCGTGGCTACGTCATTGCACGTAACCCCGACAATTCAGTGGCACGCATGGTCGGCGCACACCGCGATATCCATACACGCAAAATCTCCATCGAACAGCTGCAAAAGCGCAACCAGTCGCTGGAAGCGCTGGTGGCCGAACGCACCCTTGAGTTGTCACGGGTCAATCAGCAACTGCAAATGCAGTTGGACGAGAACCGCTCCCTGGCCGAACAGGATGCCCTGACACGCATCGCCAACCGTTATCGCCTGGAAAAGGTGTTGCTGGAGGAGTGCGACCGTGCCGAGCGCTTCCGCGTACCGCTGGCCTTGGTGGCCATGGATATCGACGACTTCAAGCCGATCAACGACAAACATGGTCATGGCGTCGGCGACCAGACCCTGGTGAGCGTGGTAGACAGCCTGGAAACCTGTATGCGCCAAGGCGACTTGCTCGCACGCTGGGGTGGCGATGAGTTTATGGTGATCCTGCCCAAAAGCAGCTTGGACACCGCCAGGCAATTGGCCGAACGTATCCGTCAGGCCATCGCCGAGATGCCCGCCGTGGGCGACTTCAAAGTCACCCTGAGCCTGGGCGTGGTGGAGCGGCGAATGGGCGAAACGCCCGCCGCCTTGATGGCACGTGCCGATCAAGCACTGTACCGGTCCAAGGCGGCGGGCAAGGATGCGGTCTCGGAATGATGTGGGAGCTGGCGTGCCTGCGCTAGCCGTGTGTCAGTAACCGATGCACTCACAGGTAGGCCGTCATCGCAGCATAGATATCTACACATACCACGTCTGTGACAAGTGGGCTGTTGTGGCGAGCAGGCTTGTCCTGCGTTGGGCTGCGCAGCAGCCCCAAAAAACAGACGCAGAGTTCTTTCAGGAGTATCACGGTACCCGCACTGGGGCTGCTGAGCAGCCCAACGCGGGCAAGCCCGCTCGCCACAGAGGAATGTGGCGGCCTTAGAAAGTAGTGGAGATACCTGTGGCCATCGCAGGCAAGCCAGCTCCCACCTGAGGCAGTGCTGAGTCAACGCACCGGCGGTGCGTACTGGATGCCGCCATTGCTCCACAACGCATTGAGCCCGCGCTTGATCTTCAGCACGCTGCCCTGGCCGATATTGCGTTCGAACACCTCATCGTAGTTGCCCACTTGCTTGACGATCTGCACCACCCAATCCTTGCGCAGCTTCAGGTCTTTGCCGTAATCGCCGTCGGCCCCGAGCAGCCGCGCAACGTCGGGGTTCTGAGTGGACTTGGCCTGCGCCTCGACATTCTGCGAGGTGATGCCCATTTCTTCGGCATTGAGCATGGCAAACAGGGTCCACTTGACGATGCTGAACCACTCATCGTCGCCCTTGCGCACCAGCGGCCCCAACGGCTCTTTGGAGATCACCTCGGGCAGCACCACGAACTCATCCGGGTGGGCCATCTTGATGCGCTGGGCATACAGGCCCGACTGGTCGGTGGTGAGCACGTCGCAACGCCCGGCTTCCAGGCCCTTGGCGCTCTCGTCGGCGGTGTCGAAGGTGATCGGCGTGTACTTCATGCCGTGGGTACGGAAATAATCGGAAACGTTGAGTTCGGTGGTGGTGCCGGCCTGGATGCAGACGGTCGCGCCATCGAGTTGCTTGGCGGCGGTCACGCCCAACTTGTTGTTGACCAGAAAGCCGATGCCGTCGTAATAGGTCACGCCGGTAAACACCAGGCCCATGCCGGAATCGCGGGAACTGGTCCAGGTGGTGTTGCGCGAAATCAGATCGATTTCGCCCGATTGCAGCGCGGTGAATCGCTCCTTGGCGGTCAACTGGGTGAACTTCACTTTTGACGCATCACCGAACACGGCGGCGGCGACGGCGTGGCACACATCAACATCGATGCCGGTCATCTTGCCCTGGCTGTCGGGCACACCGAAGCCCGGCAGGCCGTCACTGACGCCGCACTGGATAAAGCCTTTTTTCTGGATCGCGTCCAGGGTCACGCCCGCGTGGGCACTGCCGGCAAGCGCCACGGCCGTGGCAGCGATAAGGGTTTTGAGGTGGTTCATTCGAGGCACTCCCTGTGAGTCTTTTATTATTCGGCGCCACACTGCCCGCGCCTGTTTCTGAAGTTGCCCGGCAGTATTGTCAGGTTTGCAGCGTGGCCACAAACGACCTTTAGGCAACAGCTCCTTCCGATTTGGAATGACCCGGCGACTTTATTTCGTTTGCGGCAAAGCCGGGCGCGCGGCTTAGATAAATACACGCCCGCCACTGCCGAGTCCCCGATTCATGAGCCGCGAAAGCATCAGCCAGTCGATTTCCATCGTTCACCCCATCAGCCTCAGTCACGGTAAAAATGCCGAAGTCTGGGACACCACGGGCAAGCGCTATATCGATTTTGTCGGTGGCATTGGCGTGCTCAACCTCGGGCACTGTCACCCAGGCGTGGTGGAAGCGATTCGCGAACAAGCCACCCGGCTCACCCACTATGCCTTCAACGCCGCGCCGCATGCGCCCTACATCGAGCTGATGGATCGCCTTTGTGCGTTTATCCCGGTGGATTACGCGGTAAGCGGCATGCTCACCAACAGCGGCGCGGAAGCGGCGGAAAACGCCTTGAAAATCGTGCGCGGCGCCACCGGCCGCACGGCGGTGATCGCCTTTGACGGCGCCTTCCACGGCCGCACCCTGGCCACGCTTAACCTGAATGGCAAGGTGGCGCCCTACAAGCAAAAGGTCGGCGTACTACCCGGCCCGGTGTATCACCTGCCCTACCCCAGCGCCGATAACGGTGTGACCTGCGCCGAAGCCCTGAAGGCCATGGACCGTCTGTTCAGTGTGGAAATCGACGTCAACGATGTGGCCTGTTTCATCATCGAGCCGGTGCAGGGCGAAGGCGGCTTTCTGGCCCTGGACATCGAGTTCGCCCAGGCCCTGCGCCGCTTCTGTGATGATAAAAACATCCTGCTGATTGCCGATGAAATCCAGTCCGGCTTCGGGCGTACCGGCCAGCGTTTTGCGTTCTCGCGCCTGGGCATCGAGCCGGATCTGATCCTGCTCGGCAAAAGCATCGCCGGTGGCGTGCCATTGGGCGCGGTGGTCGGGCGCAAGGCGCTGCTCGACAACTTGCCCAAAGGCGGCCTCGGTGGCACCTATTCCGGAAACCCAATTGCCTGCGCGGCTGCTTTGGCAACATTGGATGCGATGACCGACGCGCAATTGAAAACCTGGGGGTCACAGCAGGAAGCCGCCATCGTTCGCCGTTATGCCGCCTGGCGCGAGCAACAGCTGTCGCCCTATCTGGGCCGCCTGACCGGCGTGGGTGCCATGCGCGGCATCGAGCTGGCCCATGCCGACGGCACGCCCGCTCCCCAGCAACTGACCCAACTGCTCAGCCTGGCACGCGATGCCGGCTTGCTGCTGATGCCCAGCGGCAAGTCGCGGCATATCATCCGCCTGCTGGCACCGCTGACCACCGAGCCTGCGGTGCTGGAGCAAGGCCTGGATATTCTCGAGGCCTGCCTTAAGCAGTTGAACTAGTAGCGCGCATCCACGGGCTTGCCGCCGTTGGGCCAGTCTCTGACCTTGTCCGGAAAATCCGGGCGCGGTTGGCCAGAGAAATACGCCGCCACATCCACCGCTTCCTGGTCCGACAAACCGCCCTGCCCCAGCGGGAATTTTTCGTGGAAGCCGATCGGCATGTTGCGCTTCACAAACGCCGCCGCGGTGTAAGGCCGCGCCATACCAGCGCCGATATTGAACGACTGCTCGCCCCACAGTGGCGGATACACCAGCTCGCCGTCGGCACGCGCCAGGCCTTGGCCGTTATCGCCATGGCACACCGCGCATTGCTTGGCATACACCTGCTTGCCGTTGTCCAGGTCCGGCTTGATCGCCGGGTCGATCTTGCCCACGCCACGCCCGGCGACTTTATCTTCAGGGCGGGTGTTGTTTTTCATCCAGTCAAAGTAGGCGACCATCGCCTGCATATCCGCCGACTGCGGCGCCAGCGGCTTGCCGTTCATGGAACGGCGGAAACAGCCATTGATGCGCTCCTCCAGCGTGACCACCTTGCCCGCACGCGGCGCGTAACTGGGGAAGAACGCCGACACACCCACAAACGGCGAACCATCCGCCACGGTGCCGGCGTTGAGATGGCAACTAGCGCAGTTGAGCGAATTGCCGACGTTATCCGGCAGCAGCGCCTTGGTTTGCAGGTGCAGGCGCATGCCGCGAATAACCTGGTCGGCGTTGGGTGCGGCGAGCAAATTCGCCAGCCTTGGGGTTTCAAAGGCCGACGAATCGGTGGTGGCGGGGTTGAGCTGATCGCGCAGGGTTTTCACCTGGGCGGCGCTGATTGGCGTGCCAGCGTTGCCCCAACGGGTGCGCACGAAGGTCAGGATCTCGGCGATTTCCTGATCGGCCAGTCGGCTGAAACCGGGCATGGTGTAGACCCTTGGGTGGGCGGTGGTTTGCGCGGTTTCCCAGCCGGTCAGGGTGATATGCAACAGCGACGTCGGGTTGTTCGAGGCAATGCTCGGGTTACCGGCCAAAGGTGGAAACAGGCCTTTTACGCCAGCGCCGTCACTGCGGTGGCAATCACTGCAAAACTGCATATAGCCCAGGCCGCCACGGCTGGTGAACAGGTCGGCTGGCGGTGCGGCCGGTGCTTGGGCGACCGCTGGCATTGGCAGATCATCTTTACCGGGCGGCAAGGATTTGAGGTAACTGGCGATGGCCGTGAGGTCGTCGTCACTGAAATGCTGGGTGCTGTGGTGGATCACATCGGCCATGTTGCCAGCGACCGTGGCAAAGCGGTTCTGCCCGGTCTTGAGCAGTTGCACGGTGTCTGGCACCGTCCACAGGTTGCGCAGGCTCAGGGCGCGCCAGTGCTCGACGGTTTCACCGGCCAGGTAATGCCGGCCGCTGCGGCCCGTATCGCTCATGGCTTTTTCCTGGAAGGCGATGCCCCGTGGCGTGTGGCACGAGCCGCAATGCCCCAGGCCCTGGACCAGGTAGGCACCACGGTTGAGCACCGCGCTACGCTGCGGGTCGGGTTGGAACGGCTGCTTGTCGAGAAAGGCAACATTCCACAGCGCCAGGCCCCAGCGCTGATTGAACGGGAAGCCCATGTCCGCCTCAAGGTTGGCCTGTCGCACCGGCTCGATGCCTTGCATCAGGTAGGCGTACAGGGCGCGCATGTCCTCTGCGCTCATCTTCGCGTAGGACGGATACGGCATCGCCGGGTAAAGGTTGATGCCCGCCGGCGTCACGCCTTCACGCATCACCTTGTCGAACTGCTCGAAGCTGTAATTACCGATACCAGTGTCGCGGTCCGGCGTGATGTTGCTCGAATAAATCGTGCCCATCGGCGTGCTCAGCTCCAGCCCGCCGGCCATCACCTGACCGTGCCTGGCGGTATGGCAGGCGATGCAGTCGCCCAGTTGGGCCACGTATTGACCCTGCTCGATTTGGGTTGGGGCGGCGTGCAGAGGTAGCGCAAGACACAGCGTCGCCCCCAGCAAGGCCAGGCGGGACAATGAAAAGGCCATCGCATTAATCCTTTAATAACCTGGCGTGGAGTAGCCCCCTCGGCGCAGGCCAGCGGTTGTTTTTATGGGTTCATCAGGCCTTTGTGTTGTAACGGGTTTTGCCGTGGAGGGTGTTGATGTGAGTCAGCGCCAAATCGATGGACAAAACGATGATGGCTCAACGACTATCAGCGCTTCCCGCCCCCGCAAGGACGCACCCATGCTCGATATCCTCCAAGGCACGCCCCTGTGGGTATACGCCATCTACCTGTGGATTTGTTATTACGGCATCAAGGCCTGCATGGGCGGGCGTGAGAATCGCCGCTCGCTGCTGATTTTGCCGGTGGTGCTGGTGGTGTGGTCGCTGATGTCGCTGGTGCCCTCGATCCTGTCGAGCGGCGCCTGGGTCGCGGGTGCGCTGGCGGGCAGCCTGCTGGGGATGTTGCTGTTCAACGCCGACGGCGCCCGGCTCGATGCCAATGGCGAAACGCTGGTGCTGGCGGGCACCTGGAAAACCCTGCTGATCTCGCAGCTGTTCTTTGCGGTGAAGTACTACTTCGGCTATCAGCAGGCCGTGCATCCGCTGCTGTTAAGTACACCTGAAATGTTGCTGGCCGTGGGCGGTGTATCGGGGTTTACCGTTGGTCTGTTCTGCGGGCGGGCCGTGCGCTTGCAGCGGGCGCTGAGCGCATTACGCGGCGATAAGGGCAGTGTGCTGCCTTGACCTGATCTCCCATGCCGCCGAAAATGCGCGACGCTTTTTTGTCCCCCGTTTACTGAAGTAGTGAAATTTCAATGCCTGATTCTTACACCGAACACGCCGCCGAAGAATCCGTAGTCGCCCTGCACTCGAAGGCCGAATACGAAAACGCCATCAATCTTTCACAGCATGTGCCTGCGGCCAAGATCATCAGCGAGATGGTGCTGGACGCGTTCCACACCTCCAAGGAAAGCGACCAGATCCGTGAACTGCGCGTGGCCATTCGCCAGGCCCATGACGCTTTCGACGACGACAAGGCCTACGACCTGATGGGCCAGCTCAAGCAACTCAAGGATGCCGAAGCGGCCGACAACATCGCCCTGGAAGACTTGAGCAGTAAGTTCTCGATCAGCCGCATCCTCTCCAGTTTCAAGGACGACCCCGAGTTCCAGGAGCTGGTCTACGGCCTGGCCCTCAAGGTGCTGAACCAGTCTCACCAGGCCATCAGCAACCCAAGCGCCGGTAAGGGCAAGGCTGCACGGGCCAAGAAAGAAGCCGAAGTGTTTGTGATCAGCAAGGATGGCATCAGCGTCACCCTGCCGCTGCGCACGCCGCGCTCCAAGCTCAACGTTGACCGTGAGGCATTCGAGTTTTTAGGCTTCAGCTTTGTGGGTGAAGGTGATGAGGCTGAGCTTGAAACCGAGAGCTTTGTGGATAACGCCGGCGCCGAGCAGCCGTTGAGCCGCAAGAGTGTGATTACTGCGCTGCAGCAGCAGACGGCGTTTGATGGGTACAGCATCGCGCAGCAGCAGTAACGCATTGCTCAAAAGGTGGGAGCTGGCTTGCCTGCGATAGCAGCACC
>NZ_VBVZ01000167.1 GCF_005863185.1 Pseudomonas edaphica | reverse complement strand
CGGGAAAGCCCGGTTCCCACAGGGGCTTACTCCTGTAGAGTTGAGTTGATCCAATTTCTTGCCCTGCAAGACACGAGGCACAGCATGCAAATCAAACTCGCCAACCCCCGTGGCTTCTGCGCCGGTGTGGACCGGGCGATCGAAATCGTCAATCGCGCCCTGGAAGTGTTCGGGCCGCCGATTTACGTGCGCCATGAAGTCGTCCACAACAAATTCGTGGTTGAAGACCTGCGCGCACGCGGGGCTATCTTTGTCGAAGAACTCGACCAGGTGCCGGACGACGTTATCGTCATCTTCAGCGCCCACGGCGTGTCCCAGGCAGTACGTACCGAAGCGGCGGGCCGTGGCCTCAAGGTGTTTGACGCCACCTGCCCGCTGGTGACCAAGGTGCATATCGAAGTCGCGCGCTATAGCCGCGACGGCCGTGAATGCATCCTGATCGGCCACGCCGGTCACCCGGAAGTCGAAGGCACCATGGGGCAGTACGACGCCAGTAATGGCGGCGCCATCTACTTGGTAGAAGACGAAAAAGACGTGGCCGAGTTGCAGGTTCAAAACCCTGATCGCCTGGCCTTCGTGACGCAAACCACCCTGTCGATGGACGACACCAGCCGTGTGATCGATGCCCTGCGCACGCGTTTCCCGGCAATTGGCGGCCCACGTAAGGATGACATCTGCTACGCCACGCAAAACCGCCAGGACGCGGTCAAGCAACTGGCCGACGAATGCGATGTGGTTCTGGTGGTCGGCAGCCCCAACAGCTCCAACTCCAACCGCTTGCGCGAACTGGCTGAACGCATGGCCACGCCGGCCTACCTGATCGATGGCGCTGAAGACATGCAGCGCAGTTGGTTCGACGGCGTTGAGCGTATTGGCATCACCGCAGGGGCTTCCGCTCCAGAAGTGCTGGTGCGCGGTGTGATCCAGCAACTGCAGGCCTGGGGCGCCACCGGCGCGGATGAATTGGCCGGTCGCGAAGAGAACATCACGTTCTCCATGCCCAAAGAGCTGCGGGTTCGTTCGCTGCTCTGAGTGCCACGGTGCCGGAGCCGCACAGCGCCTGCTCGGTGGCCTCACTGCGCAGGCTGATGCGCCCGCTGGGCGCCAGCACCACTTGATAGAGGCTCTGTACCGGGTCGGTGCCGCAGATGTGCACCGTACCGGCGCGGAAGCCACCTCCCGCAAACACCGGCTCACCCAGCCCGCTGAAGCGTACCTGGCTCTTGACTGGCCCATTGCCCGCCATCAGCACGCGCCCATTGCCCTGCCGTTCCAGCAGTATAGGGTTGTCGGTACCCGGCTCGCCGCGCCCGCTTGTATCCACGATGATTTGCCATCCTCGGCTCCAATCGTTCTCCAGCGCCTGAATGATCACTGCGCGATTGCGGGTGATTGCCTCAGTGCGCGCCAACCGCAGGCCTTCGGCAAGTGAGTGTGCCGCGCTGCGTTGCTGCTGCGACGCAAGCAACCCCTTGAAGGCGGGCACTGCCACGGTCACCAGGATGCCGCCCAGTAACAGGCCGAACAGAAGTTCGATCAGGGTGAAACCGCGTTGTTGCATAGTCTGTCCCTCCATGGGCAAGGGTAAAAATGGGTTTGGAGACCTAGGTATAGCGCCCGGCGGCGGGGCTGAATGATGGCCTTTATGTCCAAAGTATTTCCCTTTGTTCCGATAGCAGCGCGAGCCAAAAACCGGCGCTAGTCTTGGGTCTCACAGCAGCATTGCGCTGCTTTTTTCAGCCTTCGACACGGATGACGACGGTAATGCTTGCCTGCCCGAACAGACTTTTTCCCTGCGTGCTGCCTCGACAGCAAACCGGCATGACCTTGATCGAAGTGCTGGTGGCGGTGCTGATTCTCGCCGTCGGGTTGCTGGGCGCCGCAGTGACCCAGCTCAATGCACTCAAGTACACCGACAGCTCAAGGATGACCAGCCAGGCCAGTTTCATTGCCTACGATATGCTCGACCGAATCCGCGCCAACTCAGGCGCCGACTATGCATGGGGGGTCGCGCAAACCGCCCCCGTCCTTAGCGCGACGGCCAGCGTGCGGGACCTGGACCTGCATGACTTCGAAGCCAATATCATCGGCTTCGCCGGCGAGGACGCCAAAGGCTCGGTGGTGATCAGCAGTGGCGAGGTAACCGTGAGCATCAGTTGGGATGATGCCCGTGGGGCGAATACGCCCGGGGCGCGGGAAACCTTCATCCTCACCAGCCGCATTACCAGCGACCCGCAGGCGCCTCAATGAGAAGCTTTGTCCGTGGCTTCAGCCTGGTGGAGTTGTTGCTCGCGCTGGCTATCGGGTTGCTGCTGGTGCTGGGTGTCAGCCAGGTGACGATCAGCGCTCGCGCGACTCAAGCCAGCCAACAGGCCGCCATGCTGCTGCAGGATGACGCGCGGTTTGTGCTGGGCAAGATGATCCGGGATATCCGCCAGGCGGGCATGTTCGGCTGCCTGGCGACAGCCTCTATCGACAACGCACCGTCAGCCTTTGATCAACCTGTGGGTTGGCATTCTGCAGGCAGTTCCTGGTCGCTGACGCTGGTCACCGCCGATGTCGCAGGTGAGGGCGGCACGCCTGACTGGACGGTGCTCTCTGACTGCCTCGGCACGGCCCAAGCCTACGCGGGGAATTCACCGCCACCGATGCCAGGGCAGATCCGCTTTGCGCTGCGCCAACTCACCTACACCTATGAAACTGGGCAATTGAAGGTCAGTACGCCTGCGGCGCCGGCCAAGGCGGTGCTGTTGGACAACGTGCAGGCCTTCGACATCAGTTTCGGCGTGGCGGGCAAGCCAGGTTCGCCGCAGGTAGCGCGCTATGACGCCAGCCCGGCGGATGAATCGCTGATCCGCAGCGTACGCCTGCGCATGACGCTGCAAGACCCGACCGGGCGCGTGAAAGATCAGGCCTACAGCGTCGTCGCAGCCCTGCGAAACCGGTTGGGGTAGGGCAGCATGTTCAATCATCAACGCTTTTATGCAGGGCAAGCCGGCATGGTTTTACTGATCAGCCTGGTGTTTCTGCTGGTGCTGTCACTGATCGGCCTGGCATCGATGCAAGGGGCGGTGTCCCAACAAAAGATTACCGGCAGCGTATGGCATCGAAACCAGTCATTTCAAAGCGCCGAAAGTGGCCTGCGGTTGGGTGAGTCGGTGATCCGGCGGGCAGGCGCGACACTGCCGGTGTGTCGGGCAATCAATTCCTGTGCGCCGCCGGTCGAGTCGTCGCAGGTGATAGAGGCAGGCACAAACCCCGTGTCAGCA
Organism: Pseudomonas edaphica; assembly: GCF_005863185.1. Lineage (GTDB taxonomy): Bacteria > Pseudomonadota > Gammaproteobacteria > Pseudomonadales > Pseudomonadaceae > Aquipseudomonas > Aquipseudomonas edaphica. The sequence continues at coordinate 8,029 of NZ_VBVZ01000167.1, read as the reverse complement.
GTCACTTGGGTTGCCCTGAAGGGCGGCCTGTATGGCGTGCAATCCCTGGGAGTGGGCGTGGGGATGGCGGGTTTGCCTGCCGAAACACCGGCCGCGTTGTACCGCGTGACGGCGGTTGGGAGCAGTGGCCAAGTGCGCACGGTGCTGGAGGCGGTCTATGCACAGGCAGAGGGCGGTCTGAGCGTTCATCGGGTGCTATGGCGACAACTTCACTAGTGAGGAGCGTATCAATGGGCAAGGATTGCCAAGGTTTTACCCTGATCGAGTTACTGGGCGCGGTCGCGATCATCGCGTTTTTGGCCGGGATTGCTTACCCCGCGTATACCGGGCAGGTGAAAAAAGCCTACCGCGCGCAGATCGTTGCACTGTTGATTGAGCAGGCGCAGCACCTCGAACGTTTTTACACGCGCCACGGCACTTTTATTGATGCAAGCGGCGCCAGTGCCGGCAATGATCACTATAGAATCAGCACTGCATTGAGCCCCCAGTCATTCACACTGGTCGCCTCGCCTGCAGTCGGCGCCATCATGGCAAATGACCCATGCGGTGAGTTCAGCTTGTCCAGCACCGGCGTTCGCAGCAACCCGGGCGCGATACCTGAAATGTCGCGCCAGGCGTGTTGGGGGCAATGATGAGAGTACTGGATGAATGGGCGCCGGGTGCGCTTTTCCCTTTTTATCGGCTGGATCAAATGATGGCTAAGCAACAGCAAGTGGTGATTGTCGGTGGCGGTGTCATCGGCTTGTTGACCGCGTTTAACCTGGCCACGGAGGGGCAGGCCGTGGTGCTGCTGGAGCGGTCGGGGCTTGGGCAGGAGTCTTCCTGGGCGGGTGGCGGCATTGTTTCGCCGCTGTATCCATGGCGCTACAGCCCGGCGGTCACCGCACTGGCCCATTGGTCGCAGGATTTTTACCCGCAGTTGGCAGAGCGGCTGTTTGCGGCCACCGGGGTTGATCCAGAGGTTCACACCACAGGCCTGTACTGGTTGGACCTGGAAGATGAAGCCCAAGCGTTGGCTTGGGCTGCCCGAGAAGGTCGCCCGTTGAGCAAGGTAGATGTGTCGGCCGCCCATGATGCCGTGCCGGTGCTGGGCGGTGGATATTCCCAGGCGATCTACATGGCGAACGTGGCCAATGTGCGCAACCCGCGTCTGGTCAAATCCCTCAAGGCTGCGCTGTTGGCGTTGCCGGGCGTGACCCTTCATGAGCAGTGCGAAGTGGAGGGGTTTGTTATTGAAGATGGCAACGTCGTGGGTGTAAATACCGCTGCGGGGCCGATCCTGGGCGATCAGGTGGTGCTGGCTGCGGGCGCCTGGAGCGGCGAAATACTCGGCAAGCTGGGCCTGTCGCTGCCAGTGGAGCCGGTCAAAGGCCAAATGATTTTGTACAAATGTGCGTCGGATTTTTTGTCGAGCATGGTGCTGGCCAAAGGGCGTTATGCGATCCCGCGGCGTGACGGGCACATTCTGATCGGCAGCACGCTGGAGCATGAAGGGTTCGACAAGACCCCGACCGAGTCGGCCTTGGAAAGTCTCAAGGCGTCGGCGGTGGAGTTGATTCCCGCGCTGGCAGACGCGCAGGTCGTAGCTCACTGGGCCGGTTTGCGCCCCGGTTCACCGGAAGGTATCCCTTACATCGGTGAAGTGCCCGGTTTCAAAGGGCTTTGGCTCAACTGCGGGCATTATCGCAATGGGCTGGTGCTCGCGCCGGCATCCTGTCAACTGTTCGCTGACTTGCTGTTGGGGCGTCCCCCGATCATTGACCCGGCGCCGTATGCGCCCGCCGGTCGGATCAACGCTGAATAGACTTCGGCCCTTGTTCCAGGTGCGCCTGGGTGCAGTACCACTCCTGGCGTGAATTGAGTGCGCGATCCTGCGGCAGGTGCACGCCGCAGTGGGCGCAGCGCACCATCAGGGCCGCGCCCGGCTCGGCGGAGCGTTGCTGTTTAGCCGCCGGGCTTTTGAATTTGCGCCAGAACCATACCGCGGCAGCAATGACGGCAATCCAGAACAGTAGACGAAGCATGATGGGCAGTTTCTCGACAGGGAATGCGCCAGTTTAGCCAAGCGCGTGGCAAGCGCACAGCGCAATAACAAGACGCCCACAAAAAAGGAGCCTCGAGAGGCTCCTTCTTGATGACGCTGTGTGCAATCAGTCAAACACGCCGAAGGTCATGTAGCTGAACCACGAACGGTCTTCATTGTTGCCCAGGGCCTGCGGTGCTTCTTCTTCGATCACGTCGCCATTGGCGTCATGCGGCTTGAGCTCCGAAGGAATGGCTTCCTTGGCGTCCTGGAACTGCTTCATCACGTCCTGGTTGGCGCGGGTTTCGCCCGGCGGCAACGGTGGGCGGGAACTGATCAGGCCCAGGGTGTATTTGCTCAACCAGGAACGGTTGTCTGCTTCAGCTACCCGAGGCACGAACTGGCCGTCTTTCAGACTTGGGGAGTCCGGGTAGTTGAGCTTCAGGGTTTCCAGGCTGGTGGTTGCCAATGCATCCAGGTGCAATGCCTGGTAAGCCTGGGTCATCACCGCCAGGCCATCACCCACGGATGGGGTCTCCTGGAAGTTCTCAACTACATAACGACCACGGTTGGCGGCAGCTACATACGCCTGACGGGTCAGGTAGTAGTCGGCCACGTGAATCTCGTAGGACGCCAGCAGGTTGCGCAGGTAGATCATGCGCTGCTTGGCGTCCGGCGAGTAGCGGCTGTTGGGGTAGCGGCTGGTGAGCTGGGCGAACTCGTTGAAGGAGTCGCGGGCAGCACCAGGGTCACGCTTGGTCATGTCCAGCGGCAGGAAGCGTGCCAGCAGGCCAACGTCCTGGTCGAACGAGGTCAGGCCCTTCATGTAGTAGGCGTAGTCCACGTTCGGGTGCTGCGGGTGCAGGCGGATGAAACGCTCGGCGGCGGATTTTGCAGCTTCAGGCTCCGCGTTCTTGTAGTTGGCGTAGATCAGCTCGAGCTGTGCCTGGTCGGCATAGCGCCCGAACGGATAGCGCGACTCCAGGGCCTTCAGCTTGGCTGTGGCACTGGTGTAGCTATTATTGTCCAAGTCTTTTTGAGCTAATTGATACAGCTCGACTTCGCTCAGGTTTTCGTCGACGACTTCCTTTGTTGACGAGCAAGCAGCAGTCATGGCGAGGATGGCGATCAGCAGCAGGTGTTTCACTTGCATGGCGGCTTGCGTCCCTATGACGGCCGCTGTCTTGGGCGGGGCCGTCCTGTTATGATGAGCGCCCCGTTGAAAGCCTCGGGGCAAAAGACGCCGTATTTAACCACAAGCGCGCAGCCGAAACCAAAGGCTGTGCCACGCCTAGTCTGAGCATGTCCGATAAAATTGAACTTCGCGCAGAGGTGCCGTCCGAATTGGGCGGCCAACGCCTCGATCAAGTCGCCGCACAATTATTCGCTGAGCACTCGCGCTCGCGCCTTTCCGCCTGGATCAAAGACGGCCGCCTGACTGTGGATGGAGCGGTTATCCGCCCGCGAGACATAGTCCATGGCGGTGCGATTCTTGAGCTGACTGCCGAGCAGGAAGCCCAGGGAGAATGGGTCGCCCAAGACATCGAGCTGGATATCGTCTATGAAGACGATGACATCCTGGTCATCAACAAACCTGCAGGCCTGGTGGTTCACCCGGCGGTCGGGCACGCTGATGGCACTTTGCTCAATGCCTTGTTGCACCACGTGCCGGACATCGTCAACGTGCCGCGCTGCGGCATCGTGCACCGCCTGGACAAGGACACCACCGGCTTGATGGTGGTGGCCAAGACCATTCAGGCGCAGACGCAGTTGGTCACACAATTGCAGGCCCGCAGTGTCAGCCGGATCTACGAATGCATCGTGATCGGCGTGGTGGTGGCGGGTGGCAAGATCAACGCCCCGATCGGCCGCCACGGCCAGCAGCGCCAGCGTATGGCGGTGATGGAAGGCGGCAAGCCGGCCGTCAGCCACTACCGTGTGCTGGAGCGTTTCCGCTCCCACACGCATGTACGGGTGAAGCTGGAGACCGGCCGCACGCACCAGATTCGCGTGCATATGGCGCACATCAACTTCCCGTTGGTCGGAGATCCGGCCTACGGTGGTCGCTTCCGTATTCCGCCAGCGGCCAGCCAGACCATGGTTGAATCGCTGAAAACCTTCCCGCGCCAGGCACTGCATGCACGTTTCCTGGAGCTGGATCATCCGACGAGCGGTAAGCGGATGAGCTGGGAATCGCCTCTGCCGGACGATCTGGTCTGGTTGTTGTCGCTGCTCAAGCAGGATCGCGAGGCGTTTGTAGGATGAGTGACTGGCTGATTCCTGACTGGCCCGCGCCGTCGGGAGTCAAAGCCTGCGTCACCACCCGTGCGGGCGGCGTCAGTCTGGCGCCGTTCGACAGCCTTAATCTGGGCGATCATGTCGAGGACAGCCTTGAGGCCGTCCTTGAAAATCGTCGCCGTCTTACCGACGCTTTTACTATCCAGCCTGCCTGGTTACGCCAGGTTCACGGGATAACCGTGGTGGAGGCTGACCCTTCGCGTATCGCTGAAGCCGACGCCAGTTGGACCAGCACACCCGGCATTGCCTGCACCTCAATGACCGCCGATTGCCTGCCCGCGTTGTTCTGCAACCGCGCCGGCACACGTGTGGCGGCTGCCCATGCCGGTTGGCGCGGGCTGGCGGCTGGTGTATTGGAGGCTGCGTTTGAAAGCTTGAATGCCGAGCCCGATGAAGTACTGGTGTGGCTAGGCCCGGCCATTGGCCCGCAAGCGTTTGAGGTCGGCCCCGAAGTGCGTGAAGCCTTCATGCAGCAACTGCCAGCCACGGCCGAGGCCTTTGTACCCAGCCGCAACCCCGGCAAGTACATGGCCGATATTTACCAGCTGGCGCGCCTGCGCCTGGCCGCGCGCGGTGTCACCGCTGTATATGGTGGCGGTTTATGCACTGTTACCGACCCACGCTTCTTTTCCTATCGTCGCAGCCCGCGCACCGGTCGGTTCGCCTCCCTTATCTGGCTTGAGCGCTAGACTCTCCTGACTTGGGTCAATGCTGATCCACATCAAGGATCAGTTGCTTGAATCTTCCAGAATCCACCCCATCTATAAGGGTATCTGGCAGGTTTCTTCATTCAGGATGTGTATTTCTAGCTCCGGCCTGCTCAAAAGGAAGGTGACTAATGCGTATTGATCGTTTAACCAGCAAATTGCAGTTGGCACTCTCGGATTCCCAATCCCTGGCGGTCGGCCTCGACCATCCGGCGATTGAGCCTGCGCACTTGATGCAGGCGCTCCTGGAACAGCAAGGTGGTTCTATCAAGCCCTTGCTGATGCAGGTGGGCTTTGACGTCAACAGCCTGCGCAAGGAGTTGAGCAAAGAGCTCGACCAACTGCCGAAAATCCAAAACCCTACCGGCGACGTGAACATGTCGCAGGACTTGGCGCGCCTGCTTAACCAGGCTGATCGCCTGGCCCAGCAGAAAGGTGACCAGTTCATCTCCAGCGAACTGGTGCTGCTCGCCGCGATGGACGACAACAGCAAGCTTGGCAAATTGTTGCTCGGCCAGGGCGTGAGCAAAAAAGCCCTGGAAAACGCCATCAACAACCTGCGTGGCGGCGAGGCGGTGAATGACCCCAATCATGAGGAGTCGCGCCAGGCCCTGGACAAATACACCGTCGACCTGACCAAGCGCGCCGAAGAAGGCAAGCTGGACCCGGTGATCGGCCGTGACGACGAAATTCGTCGCACCATCCAGGTGTTGCAACGCCGCACCAAGAACAACCCTGTGCTGATCGGTGAGCCTGGCGTGGGTAAGACCGCGATTGCCGAAGGCCTGGCCCAGCGCATCATCAATGGTGAAGTGCCGGACGGCCTTAAAGGCAAGCGCTTGTTGTCGCTGGACATGGGTTCGCTGATCGCCGGTGCCAAGTTCCGTGGCGAGTTCGAAGAACGCCTGAAGTCCCTGCTTAATGAACTGTCGAAACAGGAAGGGCAGATCATTCTGTTTATCGATGAACTGCACACCATGGTCGGCGCCGGCAAGGGCGAAGGTTCGATGGACGCCGGCAACATGCTCAAGCCGGCGTTGGCGCGCGGTGAGTTGCATTGCGTTGGCGCGACCACGCTCAACGAATACCGCCAGTACATTGAAAAGGACGCGGCCCTTGAGCGCCGCTTCCAGAAAGTATTGGTGGAAGAACCGAGCGAAGAAGACACCATCGCCATCCTGCGTGGCCTCAAAGAGCGTTATGAGGTGCACCACAAGGTGGCGATCACTGACGGCGCGATCATTGCGGCGGCCAAACTGAGCCATCGCTATATCACCGACCGTCAGTTGCCGGACAAGGCCATCGACCTGATCGACGAAGCGGCCAGCCGCATTCGCATGGAGATCGATTCCAAGCCGGAAGTGCTCGACCGCCTGGATCGGCGCCTGATTCAGCTGAAAGTTGAATCCCAGGCACTTAAGAAAGAAGAGGACGACGCAGCGAAGAAACGCCTGGAAAAACTTCAGGAAGAAATCCTGCGTCTGGAACGCGAGTATTCGGACCTCGAAGAAATCTGGACCTCGGAAAAAGCCGAAGTGCAGGGTTCTGCGCAGATCCAGCAAAAGATCGAGCAGTCCCGTCAGGAGCTGGAAGCAGCGCGCCGTAAAGGCGACCTGAACCGCATGGCCGAGTTGCAGTACGGGGTGATCCCGGACCTGGAGCGCAGCCTGCAAATGGTTGACCAGCACGGCAAGCCCGAGAATCAGCTGCTGCGCAGCAAGGTGACCGAGGAAGAAATTGCCGAAGTGGTCTCCAAGTGGACCGGCATTCCCGTGTCGAAAATGCTTGAAGGCGAGCGCGACAAGCTGCTGAAAATGGAAAGCCTGCTGCACCAGCGCGTCATCGGCCAGGAAGAGGCCGTGGTGGCAGTGTCCAATGCGGTACGGCGTTCGCGGGCCGGTTTGTCCGACCCGAATCGTCCGAGCGGCTCGTTTATGTTCCTCGGCCCAACCGGCGTGGGTAAGACCGAGCTGTGCAAGGCATTGGCCGAGTTCCTCTTTGATACTGAAGAGGCCATGGTGCGCATCGATATGTCCGAATTCATGGAGAAACACTCGGTGGCGCGCCTGATCGGTGCTCCACCAGGCTATGTGGGCTATGAAGAAGGCGGTTACCTGACCGAAGCCGTGCGGCGTAAGCCTTACTCGGTGATCCTGCTGGATGAGGTCGAGAAGGCCCACCCGGATGTGTTCAACATCTTGCTGCAGGTGCTGGAAGATGGCCGGTTGACGGACAGCCACGGGCGCACTGTGGACTTTCGCAATACGGTGATCGTGATGACCTCTAACCTGGGCTCGGCGCAGATCCAGGAGCTGGTCGGTGATCGTGAGGCCCAGCGCGCTGCGGTGATGGATGCGCTGACCTCGCACTTCCGCCCGGAATTTATCAACCGGGTCGATGAAGTGGTGATCTTCGAGCCTCTGGCGCGGGATCAGATCGCGGGTATTACCGAGATCCAGTTGGGCCGTCTGCGTAGCCGCCTGGCCGAGCGTGAGCTTGACCTGGAGCTGAGCAGCGAGGCGTTGGACAAGCTGATCGCGGTGGGTTACGACCCCGTGTACGGCGCACGGCCTCTGAAACGTGCGATACAGCGCTGGATCGAGAACCCGTTGGCGCAGTTGATCCTGTCGGGCAGCTTCATGCCGGGGACCAGCGTGGCGGCCACGGTGGAAAACGACGAAATCGTCTTCCACTAAGCCCAGACTGTAAGGCGATAAGAGGAGGCCCCGCATTGCGGGGCCTTTTTTTTCGATAGGGCGTTGAACTGTAAGGCAAAGGCTTGTAAAGTGCGCCCCGCAGCAACGTCAGCCCACGGGTTTCTTCTCCCCAAGAAGAAATCAGAAACAAGCGCAAATCATTGTCTTAAAAGCAATTTAAAGGGTTGACAGGGGTTTTTAAGATTGTAGAATAGCGCGCCTCAGAGACGTGAACGTAGCGATACGGACAAGCCGATGAGAAGGTTGTAAAGCAGTAGAAGTTGTAAATTTGAAATATGTAGTTC
>NZ_VBVZ01000166.1 GCF_005863185.1 Pseudomonas edaphica | reverse complement strand
GGAACGATCAACTCCAGGCCAAGGAGATCAAAATGTGGGAGCTGGCTTGCCTGCGATAGCGGTGAGTGCACACAGTATCAGTTGCCTGACACTCAGCCATCGCAGGCAAGCCAGCTCCCACACTAGAACGTGTTTGGCGGTTAACCGCGCTGCGCCTCTGCCTCTTCATGGGCATGGCGCAGCCGTTCACGGCTATTGGTCAAATGCAGGCGCATGGCCGCGCGGGCCGCATCCGAATCCTGGCGGGCAATTGCCTCATAAATGATCGTTCCCACGCTCTGCGTGGGAATACATCCTGTGACGCTCTGCGTCACCTTGCACGGGGCTTGAGATACTCGCGCACATCGGGACGCGGAGCGTCCAGGGCGGCATTCCCACGCAGAGCGTGGGAACGATCAACTCCAGGCCAAGGAGATCAAAATGTGGGAGCTGGCTTGCCTGCGATAGCGGTGCGTGCACACAGTATCAGTTGCCTGACACTCAGCCATCGCAGGCAAGCCAGCTCCCACACTAGAACGTGTTTGGCGGTTAACCGCGCTGTGCTTGCGCCTCTTCATGGGCATGGCGCAGCCGCTCACGGCTGTTGGTCAAATGCAGGCGCATGGCCGCGCGGGCCGCGTCCGAATCCTGGAGGGCAATTGCCTCATAAATCTCTTCGTGTTCGCGGCTCAGGCGGCCCATGTAGTGCTGCTGGTCATCATGGGCCAGGCGCGCCGAATTCAGGCGGGTACGCGGAATGATGCTGGTACCCAGGTGGGTCATGATGTCGGTGAAGTAGCGGTTGCCGGTGGACAGCGCAATTTCCAGATGGAACGCAAAGTCTGACGCCACCGCATCCCCTGCGTGGGCCGCGCTTTCATTCAACGCATCAAGGGCTGCGCGCATGGCCGCCAATTGTTCGTCGCTGCGGCGCAACGCGGCAAGGCCAGCCGATTCCACTTCCAGGCTGATACGCAACTCAAGAATCGCCAGCACATCCCGCAGCGTCACCACCGTGGCCGGGTCGATCCGGAAACCGCTCGGGCTTGGCGTGTCCAACACAAAGGTGCCGATACCGTGGCGGGTTTCCACCTGCCCCGCCGCCTGCAAACGTGAGATAGCCTCACGCACCACCGTGCGGCTGACCCCATGGGCTTCCATGATGGCCGACTCGGTGGGCAACTTGTCGCCACGCTTGAGCTGGCCGTCGCGGATCTGCTCGGACAACACCGTGACCAATTCCTGGGCAAGGCTGCGGCGCTTGCGGGGAAGACGAGGGGCGATGTTGGCGTTTTCCATGACGAATGATCTTTCTCGGCGAACTTGAGTCCGCATCATAGCCCATGGCGGTTGTACGATCACCGTTCTGTCACGACTTTCATCCATATCCTTTGCGCAAAAAAATGCCCCGGCACAGGCCGAGGCATTTTTAGACTTCACCCAAGGGTGAACGCCGCTTACTTCACCACTTTCAGGCTTGGCCGACCGCTTGGACGCGGCGGCTCGGAGTCCGGTGGTGGTACATCATCACCGTCCTCGCCTTCGATCGTTTCGTCGTCCTCGAAAGGCGATTCCAGATCAAACACCATGCCCTGGCCATTTTCCCGGGCATAGATCCCGAGGATGGCACCAATCGGCACGAACAGCGTATGCGGCACGCCGCCAAGACGCCCTTCGAAGCTGACGGCTTCATTGTCCATGTGCAAGTGACGCACTGCACTCGGTGATACGTTCAGCACGATCTGCCCGTCACTGGCAAAACCCTGCGGCACGTCAACCTTGGGAAATTCAGAGTTGACCAGCATGTGCGGGGTGCAATCGTTGTCCACAATCCACTCATAGAGCGCGCGGACCAAATAGGGTCGACTGGAGTTCATCAGCGGCTCCTTAAGCCTTAGCGCATGTCGCGTTCGACACCAGACAGACTCGCCTGGAAAGCCTCACGCGCAAACTGGCGCTCCATGTAATCAAGCAACGGCTTGGCCGGCCGTGGCAGTTCAATGCCCAGGATCGGCAAGCGCCAGAGTATGGGTAATAGGCAGCAATCCACCAAGCTTTGTTCCTCACTGAGGAAAAAAGGCTTGTCGGCGAACAGCGGCGAAACGCCGGTCAGGCTCTCGCGCAATTCCTTGCGCGCTTGCACACGAACGGCTTCTTTACTGCGCGTATCCAGGATCACATCCACCAGCCCGCACCAGTCACGCTGGATCCGATGGATCAGCAGGCGGCTGTTGGCACGCGCCACCGGATACACCGGCAGCAAAGGCGGATGCGGGTAACGCTCATCCAGGTATTCCATCACCACGGTTGACTCCCACAACGCCAGGTCACGATCGACCAGGGTGGGCAAGCTGCCGTAAGGGTTCACTTCGATCAGTTTCGGCGGATGACGACCTGCCTCCACACTGATGATCTCGGCGCTGACACCCTTCTCTGCGAGCACGATGCGTACTCGGTGGGAATAGTGGTCGGCGGGGTCGGAGTAACAGGCCAACCGATTGGTCACGCCCATGGCGGTCCTCCTCGCTTGTTGAAATTATGGAAAGCTCAAAAACGAGCGCGCCCAGAGAGCATCCCTGTAGTGCCTGGTTCAACCAGACCGCTACGTATTCAGAGATGCCGCTGGGCGCGCAAGATTAACAGCAATTGCTTACGGTTGGATCAATGCACATCCTTCCAGTATTCGCGTTTAAGCAGATAAGCGAATACGAAGAAGAAGGCCAGGTACAGCAACACATACGTACCGATGCGCTGATGCTGCAATTTGACCGGGTTGGCCGAGTAGGCCAGGAAGGTCACCAGATTCTTGACCTTCTCGTCGAACTGCTCTTCGTTCAGCGTACCGGTCTTGGGCACGATGGTCAGTTGATCGCACGCTTCGTGTGTCAAAGGCGTGCCGGTCAACGGATCATATTGCTTCTTGCCGTCTTCAACGACCTGAACCTGCTTGCATCCTACCACTTGGCGACCCTGCAGGCCGACCAGAACGTTAGGCATACCGACGTTCGGGAAGACTTTGTTGTTCACGCCGTAAGGGCGCGCCGGGTCTTCGTAGAAGGATTTGAGGTAGCCATAGAGCCAATCGGTACCGCGCACGCGCGCCACCAGGGTCAGGTCGGGCGGCGCAGCGCCGAACCAGGCCTTGGCATCCGCAGGCTGCATGCCGATGTTCATGTGGTCGCCGATCTTGGCGCCGGTGAACACGGCGTGGCTGAGCATCACGTCATGGGGAATGCCCAGGTCATCGGCGACACGCTCGTAACGCTGGAACTTGGCGCTGTGGCAGCCCATGCAGTAGTTGGTGAACGTGCGCAGGCCATCTTGCATGGCGGCCTTGTCGGACACGTCGATATCGACTTTTTCCAGCTCCGCGCCGTGCTCGGCAGCGAAGGACAGTAGCGGCAGCGCCGCAAGGATCAAAGCAACGAATAACTTTTTCATCAGCCAGTCACCCTTTCCGGAACCGGTTTGGTCTTCTCGAGCCGGGTGTAGAACGGCATCAGAATGAAGTAAGCGAAGTACAGGAAGGTGCAGACCTGCGACAGCAGCGTGCGCTCAGGGGTCGGCGCCAATACGCCCAACACGCCCAGGATCACGAATGCAATGCAGAACACCCACAGCCAGATCTTGCTCAGCCAGCCTTTGTAGCGCATCGACTTGACCGGGCTGCGGTCGAGCCATGGCAGTACGAACAGCAGCGCAATCGACGCGCCCATGGCCATTACGCCCATGAGCTTGTCGGGGATCGCCCGCAAGATCGCGTAGAACGGCGTGAAGTACCAGACCGGTGCAATGTGCTCAGGCGTCTTGAAGGCGTTGGCCTGTTCGAAGTTAGGCTTCTCCAAGAAATAACCACCCATCTCCGGGAAAAAGAACACGATCGAGCAGAAGATGAACAGGAAGACCACCACACCGACAATGTCTTTGACGGTGTAATACGGATGGAACGGAATGCCATCCAGCGGAATGCCGTTTTCATCTTTATGCTTTTTGATGTCCACACCATCGGGGTTGTTCGAACCCACTTCGTGCAGCGCCAGGATGTGCAGCACCACCAGGCCCAGAATCACGATAGGCAATGCAACGACATGCAACGCAAAGAAGCGGTTCAGGGTGATGCCGGAGATCAGGTAGTCACCGCGAATCCACTGGGTCAGGTCGTTGCCGATCACCGGGATCGCACCAAACAGCGAGATGATCACCTGGGCGCCCCAGTACGACATCTGGCCCCACGGCAGCAGGTAACCCATGAAGGCCTCGGCCATCAGCGCCAGGTAGATCAGCATGCCGAAGACCCACACCAGTTCGCGTGGCTTCTGGTACGAGCCGTAGAGCAGGCCGCGGAACATGTGCATATACACGACGATGAAGAACGCCGATGCGCCGGTGGAGTGCAGCAGGCGCAGGATCGAGCCGTACTCGACGTCACGCATGATGTACTCGACGGAGGCGAACGCCTCTTCCGCCGACGGCGTGTAGCTCATCGTCAGCCACACACCGGTGACGATCTGGTTGACCAGCACCAGCAAGGCCAGCGAGCCGAAGAAGTAGAAGAAGTTGAAGTTTTTTGGCGCGTAATATTTGCTGAGATGGTCTTCCCACATTTTAGTGGCGGGGAAGCGCGCATCCACCCAATCCATGAACTTGCTCATCAGGCTTTCTCCCCCTCGTCGACGCCAATGACAATGACACTGTCAGTCTCGTAGTGATGTGGCGGCACTGGCAGGTTCAGTGGTGCGGGTTGTGACTTGTAGACGCGACCGGCGAGGTCGTAATGGGAGCCGTGGCAAGGGCAGAAGTAGCCACCGACCCAATCCTTGCCAAGGTCGGCAGGAGCAACTTCCGGGCGGAAGGTAGGCGAGCAACCCAAGTGGGTGCAGATACCGATCAGCAGCAGGATCTCTGGCTTGATCGAACGGATTTCCTTATCGACGTAGGCGGGCTGGTCGGAGTTCTTCGAGTCGGGGTCAGACAGTTGACCTTCGATTTTCTTCAGATTCCCCAGGATCTCCTCAGTACGACGAACGATGAAGACCGGCTGACCGCGCCACTCAGCAATCATCTGCTGGCCTGGGTCGATCTTGCTGACATTCACCTTCACCGGTGCACCTGCGGCTTTCGCCTTGGCACTGGGAAACCATGACCCCACGAACGGGACCGCAGCCCCCACCGCTCCTGCAGCACCCACCACGGATGTGGCTGCTACCAAGAAGCGACGCCGGCCTGCATTCACGCCGTCATTGCTCATTCAGTCCTCTCCCATCAGCTTTTTGGCCTGTTAAATCAGGCGTCTACTAAGTGTTGAATCTTTACTTATAAAAATTTTGTCGGATGGTAATGAAAAGCCCCACGTATGACAAGGGAATTGCCCTGGGCTCAGCCTCCAGGCCTTGTAGTATAGGGCGTCTACGGATGTGGCAAGTTGTCACGGCGAAATTTATGCATAAATCGCAGGCAATAAAAAACGCCCAGCTCCGTGAGGAGTTGGGCGTTTTTGTGGAACGTAAAGCGAATTAACGCTTCGAGTACTGCGGACGCTTACGCGCTTTACGCAGACCGACTTTCTTACGTTCAACTTCACGAGCATCGCGAGTTACGAAGCCAGCTTTGCGCAGAGCGCCACGCAGGGTTTCGTCGTACTGCATCAGAGCGCGAGTGATACCGTGGCGGATTGCGCCAGCTTGACCACTTACACCGCCACCGATAACGGTGACGTAGATGTCGAACTTTTCAACAGTCTCGGTCAGTTCCAGCGGCTGACGAACTACCATGCGGGCAGTTTCGCGACCGAAGAAGTTTTCCAGAGTGCGGTTGTTGATCGAGATGTTACCAGTACCCGGACGCAGGAAAACGCGAGCGGTAGCGGTTTTGCGACGGCCAGTGCCGTAATTTTGAGTCGCCGACATAATGAACTATTCCGTTAAAACTTCAGTTCTTGGGGCTGCTGAGCAGCATGAGGGTGTACAGCGCCCGCATAGACTTTCAGCTTGCGAAACATATCGCGACCCAGTGGGCCCTTAGGCAGCATACCTTTGACCGCGATTTCGATCGGGGCTTCAGGCTTCTTGGAGATCAGGCCTTCGAAGTTCGAAGACTTGATACCGCCTGGGAAACCGGAGTGACGGTAGTACATTTTGTCTTGCGCTTTGTTGCCGGTAACACGTACCTGCTCGGCGTTGATGATGACAATGTAGTCACCGGTGTCAACGTGAGGGGTGTACTCAGGCTTGTGCTTGCCACGCAGACGGCTGGCGACTTCAGTGGCCAGACGACCCAGGGTCTGACCAGCGGCGTCGACGACAAACCAGTCGCGCTGAACTGTTTCCGGTTTTGCAGTAAAAGTTGTCATTCTTTAATAGCCTCAGGGGCCGCCCTGTAAATTAGACGGCGGATCTTACTGAATAGTGCGTACTTTGACAAGTCAAAGGCAGCCGGATACAGACGCTATCGGGGGCTCGGGTCGGCGCGTCCGTTCAACGGCAAGATTCTTCGGCAGGCGGCGCATCACTTCCACTGCAGAAAGAGGTGGGCAATTATGCAGATTGCGAAAAAAAATTCAACCTGCTTTTATGATTGTTTTCCCCGAAGGAGTACCCGATGGATTATCGACAGCTGGGCCGCACCGATCTGAACGTAAGCGCGATCGCCTTGGGCACCATGACTTGGGGTGAGCAGAACAGCGAGGCAGAGGCCTTCGCACAGATCGAACGGGCCAAGGCCGCAGGGATCAACTTCCTCGACACCGCAGAAATGTACCCGGTGCCGCCCAAGGCCGACACCTATGCCACCACCGAGCGTTATATCGGTAATTACTTCAAGAGCCGCGGCGACCGTGCCGACTGGATCCTCGCCAGCAAGATCGCCGGCCCCGGCAATACCATCGACTACATCCGCGACGGCCACCTGCGCCACAACCGCAAGCACATCGTCGACGCCCTGGATGCCAGCCTCAAGCGCCTGCAAACCGACTGGATCGACCTCTACCAGTTGCACTGGCCGGAGCGCAGCACCAACTTCTTTGGCCAATTGAGCTACAAGCACAAGGACGAAGACGACCTGACCCCGCTGGAAGAAACCCTCGAAGCGCTGGACGAGCAGGTAAAAGCCGGCAAGATCCGCCACATCGGCCTGTCCAACGAAACCCCGTGGGGCACCATGAAGTTCCTGGCCCTGGCCGAAGCCCGTGGCTGGGCCCGCGCCGTGTCGATCCAGAACCCCTACAACCTGCTCAACCGCAGCTTTGAAGTGGGTTTGGCGGAAGTGGCTATTCGCGAGCAATGCGGCTTGCTGGCCTATTCACCGCTGGCATTCGGCATGCTCAGCGGCAAATACGAAAATGGCGCACGCCCGGCCAAGGCGCGCCTCACCGAGTACAGCCGTTTCAGCCGCTACTTCAACCCGCAGTCGGAAGCCGCGTGCAGCCGTTATGTGGCCCTGGCGCGGGAACATGGCCTGGACCCGGCGCAGATGGCGCTGGCATTTGTGACGCAACAGCCGTTTGTGACCAGTAATATTATTGGGGCCACGAGCCTGGAGCAGCTGGACAGCAACATTGCCAGTGCTGATTTGAAGCTGTCCAAGGAAGTGCTGGAAGGGATTGAGGCGATTCAGAAGGATCATCCGAACCCAGCGCCTTGATTGAGCCGAAATGATCGTTCCCACGCTCTGCGTGGGAATGCCGCCCTGGACGCTCCGCGTCCGCGCTTGAAGGTATGACGCAGAGCGTCACCGGATGCATTCCCACGCAGAGCGTGGGAACGATCCGATGGGCGTCAAAGCGCCCGCGCAATAATCTCCTTCATGATCTCATTGGTCCCCGCATAAATGCGCTGCACCCGCGCATCCGCCCAAGCCCGCGCAATCGGGTATTCCCACATAAAGCCGTAGCCACCGTGCAACTGCACGCACTCGTCGAGCACCTTGCATTGCAGGTCCGTGGCCCAGTACTTGGCCATCGCGGCAGTGGGCACATCAAGCTTGCCTTCCAGGTGCAGCGCCATGCACTTGTCGACAAACACGCGACCGATCTGAATCTCGGTGGCCATCTCCGCCAGTTTGAATCGAGTGTTCTGAAAGTCGGCAATCGCCTTGCCGAACGCCTTGCGCTCGCGGGTGTAGTCCAGGGTCCACTGCAGCGCAGCTTCGGCGGATGACAGCGCGCCAATCGCTACCGTCAGGCGCTCCTGAGGCAGTTCTTGCATCAAGTAGGCGAAGCCCATGCCTGCCTGGCCCAGCAGGTTACCCTTGGGCACGCGCACGTCCTGAAAGAACAGTTCCGAGGTGTCCTGGGCCTTCATGCCGACCTTCTCCAGGCGCTTGCCCTTGTCGAAGCCCGGCGCATCGGCTTCCACCAGAAACAGGCTGGTGCCCTTGGCGCCGGCCTTGGGGTCGGTCTTGGCCACGACAATGACCAGCTCGGCGAGGTAGCCGTTGGTGATGAAGGTCTTGGAGCCGTTGATCACATACTCATCGCCGTCCAACACGGCGGTGGTCTTGACGCCCTGCAAGTCAGAGCCGGCGCCCGGTTCGGTCATCGCAATGGCCGTGACCATCTCGCCGGAGATCAATTTGGGCAGGTACTTTTGCTTCAGTGCCTCACTGCCGTAATGCAGGATGTACGGCGCGACGATGTCCGAATGCAGGGAAAAGCCAATGCCGGTAAGGCCCAGGCGGCTGATCTCTTCGATCACCACCGCGCTGTACAAAAAGTCCGCGCCCAGCCCGCCATATTCTTCCGGCAGATGGGAGCACAGCATCCCCGCCTCCCCCGCCTTGCTCCACAGGTTACGGTCGATGTAACCCTGCTTTTCCCACTGCCCATGGAACGGCGCGGCGTGTTTTTCGAGGAAGGTACGCACGCTCTCGCGGAAGAGTTCGTGCTCCGAGCTGAACAAGGTTCTGGGGATCATGGGTCACCTGCGTGGATTGTCGGACAAAGACCAGCCCACAGAGCCTATGCCGCGAAGGCGTCACAGGACACTGGACACATGCGACAAAAAATAAGACGATCCAGCCGTCTGGTGACCACTTTCCCCTATAAGAATAAATGAAATTATGTCTAACCAAATCTCCACGCCCTTGCGGCGCGTCAGCATTTTGGCCATTGATCGGGTATTCGCTTCCACCCTCATGCAAGCCAAGGATTTCTTCCACCTCGCCAGCCTGCGTTACGGCAAGCAGCAAGGCCTGGGCCTGACCCCGGCATTTGAAACGCGCCTGGTCAGCCCCGACGGGCAATCGGTACGCAGCTTCAGCGATGTGATCATGCCGGTGGACGGCGGCCTGGAAAACGCCGACATCATCGTGTTGCCGGCCTTCTGGGACGACTTCGACGCGCTGTGCACCCGTTACCCGCAAGTGCTGCCCTGGCTGCGCGAGCAACATGCGCGTGGCGCGGTGCTGTGCGGCGAAGCCACCGGGGTGTTCTGGCTGGCCGAAGCCGGGCTGCTCGATGGCAAGGAGGCGACCACTTACTGGCGCTTCTTCAACGCCTTCAGCGAGCGTTTCCCCAAGGTACAGCTCAACCAGGACAAGCACCTCACCGACGCCGACAACCTGTACTGCGCCGGTGGCACCACCTCGGCGTGCGACCTTTACATCTACCTGATCGAACGCTTCTGCGGCGCCAACATTGCCCAGGCCGTGGCCCGCGACATCCTTTACGAAGTGCAGCGCAGCTACGCGCCAGGGCGCATCGGTTTTGGCGGGCAGAAGCTGCACCAGGACGTGATCATCCTGCAGATCCAGCACTGGCTGGAAGATCACTTTGCCGACAAGTTCCGCTTCGAAGACGTCGCCCGGGAACACGGCATGAGCATCCGCAACTTCATGCGCCGCTTCCAGACGGCCACGGGTGACAAGCCGCTGCATTACCTGCAAAGGCTGCGCATCGAGACGGCCAAAGGCCTGCTTTCAGGCAGCCGCAAGAGCATCAAGACCATCAGCTACGAGGTGGGTTACGACGATGCGAGCTTCTTCGCGCGGCTGTTCAGGCAGCACACCGAGCTGTCGCCGAACCAGTATCGCCAGCAGTTCCAGCAAGCCGCCTGACCCAAAGTAAACACAAACCCATGTGGGAGCTGGCTTGCCTGCGATAGCGGTGGATCAGTGAGTACATTTGTTCCTGAACCACCGCCATCGCGGGCAAGCCCGGCTCCCACAGGTGATCTCCATTGTTCTGGAGAACACCCATAAAAAAGGCCTGCATCACTGCAGGCCTTGGTCATTTCAAGCACATCGCTTACGGCTTGTGCCCGCGCGACAGGAACTCGTGGGACTGCATTTCCAGCAAGCGGCTCAGCGTGCGCTGGAATTCGAAGTTCAAGCGACCGCCCGTGTAGAGGTCCTTGAGCTCGACTTCGGCCGAGATGATCAGCTTGACGTTACGGTCGTAAAATTCGTCGACCATGTTGATGAACCGGCGCGCAATGTCGTCCGTGGTGACGCTCATTTGCTCCACACCGCTCAAGATCACCGCGTGGAAGATCTTGCCCAGCTCGATGTAGTCGTTCTGGCTACGCGGGCCGTCGCAGAGCTGGCGGAACTCGAACCAGGCCACGTCATCGCAGGTACGCAGGGCGATGATTTCGCGGTTCTCGATCATCAGCTTGTCGTTTTCCACCGCCTGGGTGCATTCCGGCGTCAGCGCGCGGAAGCTCTTTTTCAGGCTTTCATGCGCCGCTTCGTTCAGCGGGAAGTGGAACAGCTCGGCCTGCTCAAGGTGACGCAAACGGTAGTCGACGCCGCTGTCGACGTTGACGATTTCGGTGTTCTGCTTGATCAGCGCGATGGCCGGCAGGAAACGTGCGCGTTGCAGGCCGTCCTTGTACAAGCCATCGGGAACGATGTTCGAGGTGGCGACCAGGGTCACGCCGTTCTTGAACAGCTCTTCCATCAAGGTACCGAGGATCATGGCATCGGTAATGTCGGAGACGAAGAACTCATCGAAGCAGATCACCCTTGCCTCTTCGGAGAAGCGCTTGGCGATGATGGTCAGCGGGTTTTTCTCGCCCGGCAGGGTCTTCATCTCTTCGTGCACACGCTTCATGAAGCGGTGGAAGTGCGTACGGACCTTTTCCTTGAACGGCAGCGCTTCGAAGAAGGTGTCGACCAGATAAGTCTTGCCGCGGCCCACGCCACCCCAGAAATACAGGCCTTTGACCGGCGTGTGGTCTTTCTTGCCAAACAGCTTGCTGAACATCCCTGGCTTGTTGTGCGAGGCCGCGACCAGGTCGTCGTACAGGCGCTGCAAATGACGCACCGCATTTTCCTGGGCCGCGTCATGGAAGAATTCAGGGCGTTTCAGATCAGCTTGATATCGTTCTAGGGGCGTCATAATTTCGTTAGC
>NZ_VBVZ01000165.1 GCF_005863185.1 Pseudomonas edaphica | reverse complement strand
CTATCTGGCCCATCAAGTAGACCCGCTGCTGGCCGCCAGCCTGCGGTTTATCCTGGCCAGCCTGGCGCTGCTGCTGTTTATGCTGTGTGCACGCATCCCGCTGGCGCGGCCACGTCCCCGGCAACTGCTACGTCTGGCAGTGCTGGGTTTTTTCGGGATCTTTTTCTACAACCTGTGTTTTTTCTACGGCCTGCAGTACATCAATGCCTCGCGCGCTTCGTTGATCGTGGCGTTGAATCCGGCCGTGATCGGCCTGGCTTCCTGGTGGTTGTTCAAAGAGCGCCTCGGCGCTGCCAAGGTGCTGGGCATCACTTTGTGCCTGGCCGGCGCTGCGGCGGTGATCGTCAGTCGTAACCCGCAACTGCTGCAAGGTGCATCGAGTACCTGGCAGGGCGACGTGCTGGTGTTTGGCTGTGTGCTGGGGTGGGGGATTTACTCGTTGTTTTCCCGCGCGTTGAATCAAAGCCTGGGGCCGTTGCAAACCGTCACGTGGTCAGTATTGCTCGGTACCCTGATGCTGACACTGGCCACCGCGCTCACCGGACGCTTCACCGTACAAGGGGTCGTCAGCCTGCACTGGCCGCAGGTTGTGAGCCTGTTGTATTTGGGTGTGCTCGGCTCCGCGCTGGCGTACATCGGCTATTACGATGGCATCCGGCGTATCGGCGCGACCCGCGCGGGCGTGTTCATCGCGCTTAACCCGCTGACGGCGGTGATCTGCGGCGCGCTGCTGCTCGGCGAACAACTGACGTTACCCATGGCGCTGGGTGGTGCGGTGATCCTGTTGGGCATCTATCTGTGCAACAAACCCCTTGCGCAGCCCAGGGCAATAGGGATTTGATGAGAGTGCGGACAAATACTGTTACGCTGTGTAGAATCGATTTACGCATACAAGAATATGGACTTGCGCTCACGCAAGCCTCGGCCGTCAGAGACTGATGTAATCATGAAGCTACTCGGCTCCCCCCTGATCTTTGGTGACTTCCTCGCCCGCAGCGTGCGGGGTCTTTCGTGCGCGCCACCCTGCAACCTCATCCTTGCCTGTAATTGACTGCTTGCTACTTACAAGAATGATGAGGTGCCGAAATGGCCGACCAATACGAAAACCCGATGGGCCTGATGGGCTTTGAATTTATTGAATTCGCATCGCCGACTCCAGGCACCCTGGAGCCGATCTTCGAGATCATGGGTTTCACCAAAGTCGCGACCCACCGCTCCAAGAATGTGCACCTGTATCGCCAGGGCGAGATCAATCTGATCCTCAACAACCAGCCCGACAGCCTGGCGTCGTACTTTGCCGCCGAACACGGCCCGTCGGTGTGTGGCATGGCGTTCCGCGTCAAAGACTCGCAGCAAGCCTACAACCGCGCACTGGAACTGGGCGCCCAGCCGATTCATATCGAAACCGGCCCGATGGAGCTCAACCTGCCGGCCATCAAGGGCATCGGCGGTGCGCCGCTGTACCTGATCGACCGTTTCGGTGAAGGCAGCTCGATTTATGACATCGACTTCGTGTACCTCGAAGGTGTCGACCGCAATCCGGTAGGAGCAGGCCTCAAGGTCATCGACCACCTGACCCACAACGTGTACCGCGGCCGCATGGTCTACTGGGCCAACTTCTACGAGAAACTGTTCAACTTCCGTGAAGCACGCTACTTCGATATCAAGGGTGAATACACCGGCCTCACGTCCAAGGCCATGAGCGCCCCGGACGGCATGATCCGCATCCCGCTGAACGAGGAATCGTCCAAAGGCGCCGGCCAGATCGAAGAGTTCCTGATGCAGTTCAACGGCGAGGGCATCCAGCACGTGGCGTTCCTCACCGAAGACCTGGTCAAGACCTGGGATGCGCTGAAGAAGATCGGCATGCGCTTCATGACTGCGCCGCCGGACACCTACTACGAAATGCTCGAAGGCCGCCTGCCAAACCACGGCGAGCCGGTGGACCAACTGCAGGCGCGCGGTATTCTGCTGGACGGCTCCTCGATCGAGGGCGACAAACGTCTGCTGCTACAGATTTTCTCGGAAACCCTGATGGGGCCGGTGTTCTTCGAATTCATCCAGCGCAAAGGCGACGATGGGTTTGGCGAGGGCAACTTCAAGGCACTGTTCGAGTCGATCGAGCGTGACCAGGTGCGTCGTGGTGTACTGACCACCGACTAAGCACAAAAAAGCCCGGCCGAGGTTAACCCCCGGCCGGGCTTTTTATTGCCTGCGCATCAGGCTTTGCGATGACGCAGCAGATGCTTGAAACCTTCATACACCAGCACCATCACCGCCAGCCAGATCGGGATATACGTCAGCCACTGGCCGCCCTTGATGCCTTCGCCCAGCAACAAGGCCACGAACAGTAGCAACACAGGCTCCACATAGCTGAGCAAGCCGAACAGGCTGAAGGCCAATAAGCGGCTGGCGATGATGTAGCTCACCAGCGCCGAGGCACTGATCAAGCCCAGCATTGGAATCAACGCATAGAGCTTGGGGTGCAGCTCGAGCACGGCAAAACCTTGTTCACCATGCTGCACAAACCACCAGGCCACCGGCAGCATCAGCGCCATGTCCAGCCACAAGCCACCCAGGTGATCGGTGCTCAGGTATTTGCGTACCACGAAGTAGATCGGGTACCCAATGATTACCACCAGCGTGGCCCAGGAAAAACCACCGGCCTGGTACAACTCATTAAGCACCCCGAGCGCGGCAAAAAATACCGCGATCTGCTGCAAGCGCGACAAGCGTTCGCCGTAGACCAGGCGCCCGGTCAGCACCATAGTCAGTGGCAGCAGGAAATACCCCACCGACACATCCAGGCTGCGCCCGTTCAACGGTGCCCACATAAACAGCCATAACTGTACGCCCAGCAGGGCGGACGACAGCACCACGCCGCCGATCAGCCGCGGCCTGGCCGCCAGCATTCGCAGCAACTCCCACACGCGCCGCCATTCACCGCTGACGATCATGAACACCGTCATGCACGGCACGGTCAGCAGCATGCGCCAACCAAAAATCTCCAGGCCGCTCAAGGGCGTGAGCAGCGAGGTGAAGTAATACATCACGGCAAACAACACCGAGGCCAAGACCGATAAAACAACACCTTTAGACACACTGTCCTCGCGAAAGCTGATTTTACAGAAGAAGGGGAACTTAGGTGGGGAATATAGGGTTCGTGACACTCTTTGTCACGCCGATTACAACATTTTAATGGAACACCTTCCTACCCCCGTGCCACACAAGTATGACTTTTCGCGGCTAGCATGACTGCGCTTTGTTTTGCATGGAAAGTTTTGCATGGCTTATTAATGCTCTGCAAAAAACATCAACTAATGGAAATAAGTTAGTAAGCGCGACTTTGGTGGGCGTCATCACTGCGTGATGATAACCATGGCTCTGGCAAGGAGTGGTTCAGAGGGTTGCAGACTAAGACATTAGATAATGAGGTCCACCCTATGCATGGCATTTCCCCCTATTATGGTTCTTCACCTGCTACCTTCAACGGCTTGCCCGGTATTATAGGCAGGTTCGGCGAAAGCGTTGCGTTTCCGAAAGGTGACACACCGTCATGGAAAAAACTTGAAATCTATAAGACTTTTTTCGAGTCGGTCGCCAGAGATAACAACAGCGGCGTACTCACGGCGGACGGTAAGGAATTACTGGACGCGGTTGCCTCTCCAGATACTTCTAAACAACCTCGCGTCAGTGCTTATTGCTTCAACGTGGGTCCTTATTCGGCCAGGGACAGTTTTATTGTCAAACGCGAACCGATCGTGCAGGGCGCCGTGAATTTTGTATTGTGGATGCCGGAGAAGGACTTTAAATCAAGTTATGAGTTTAACAGTTATCAGGCAATCGACGATTTTCTGAAAAGTTTACCGAAAAAGACTGACGCCTTTAACGCGTTTCTTGCCCATTTTGTCGACAAGACAGCGACTTCCCCTGTCAGAACAGCAGTACAGGCGCGTGCATCCGCAACGCAAGGCAGCGCACCCAATATGCTGATAGGACCAGGCCAGCAGATCGTAGGGAATGTGTTTGAGCACTTGGATCGAACCAGTGAAAACCCTACGACAATCAGGTTTGTCAACGGGCTTGTCAATCAGCAATTGGAATCGGTCGATCACGGCAGGCCGACCTTTAGCGGCGTGCCGCCCAATGGAGAGAAAGTGGTCTATCGGTACGACTTTCACGGCAACTTGCTGGGTTCGGGTGACAAGGGGAATTTTTACTTCCTTAAAAATGGCGCCCATAGTCAATTGCCACTGGTTCCCATCACATTGCCACAACTGCGAGAACTCGTCTTCAGGGGCAATGGTGACCTGAACTCTGTGGTCAACGCCTTCGCCAATTTTCTAGAAAGTCCATTTTCCGGGGTCTCAACGCTCCTGCAAGCGCTTGGAGTCGACAAAGCAACTGCCGATACCGTCGAACGCGGCCTGGATAACCCCGTCAATGCCGTGTTGCTTTTCTTGAATAAGAACAACGATATCGGCAGAGTATTCGGTCTGCCAAAAAGTGAAATGAACGCGATACTTACCAACTTTGCGACTGCCGCTCAGGGGTTTGTGCCTGGCTATGGTACTTACAGATCTGTCGCCGCCGTGCTGGCGAAGATATTAAAACAACAACCTGTGACACAAGAAGAGGCCAGAGAAGCCGCCCATGGGTTAGGTGTAAAAGCGGATATAAAACTATAACTCGGCAACCAACAAACCCGCCCACACTGGCGACGGTGGGCGGGGTATGACTACCGACTAATACGCCCTGACACAAAATGGCTCACGTCATTAAACCCCGGCGTAGACGAATGCCCTGGCGTCACCAGCGAGTCAATAAACGCCTCATCTTCTGCCGTGATCTTCACCGCCAGCGCCCCGGTATACGCATCCCACTGCGCCTCGGTACGCGGCCCGACAATCGCCGAACTGACCGCGGAGTTGTTCAGCACCCAGGCAATTGCAAACTCGACCATTCCCACACTCCGTCCTTGGGTGTATTGCTGAATCTGCTGGGCAATGCGCAATGACTCCACCCGCCATTCGGTTTCCAGGATACGCTTGTCCTGGCGCGCCGCACGGCTGCCGGCTTCGGGCGTCACGTCGGGGGCGTATTTGCCACTGAGTACGCCACGGGCCAGTGGGCTGTAAGGCACCACGCCCAAGCCATAGGCGGCTGCAGCGGTAAGTTGCTCGACCTCGGCCTGGCGGTTGACGATGTTGTACAGCGGCTGGCTGATGATCGGCTGGTCGACCCCCAGACGCTCGGCCACGCGAATCACTTCGGCGATACGCCAACCACGGTAGTTGGACAGGCCCCAATAGCGGATCTTGCCTTGGCGGATCAGGTCGCCAATCGCCGACACGGTGACTTCCAGCGGCGTGTCGTGGTCCTCGCGGTGCAGGTAATAAATGTCCAGGTAGTCGGTGTCCAGGCGCTTCAGGCTGGCTTCCAGTGCATTGAACATGCGCTTGCGGCTCAAGCCGCTGCGGTTGGGCAGGCCGTCCACCGGGCCAAAGCCGACTTTGGTGGCCAGCACCCAATCCGAACGGTGGCGGGCAATGGCCTCGCCGACGATTTCCTCGGAGCGCCCACCGGTGTAGACGTCGGCCGTGTCAATGAAATTGATGCCCTGGTCCCAGGCCTTGTCGATGATGCGCAGCGAGTCTTCCGTGTTGGTCTGCTCGCCAAACATCATGGTGCCCAGGGTTAGTGCGCTGACCTTCAACCCGGACTGGCCCAATGTGCGGTAAATCATGCAAAGCTCCTCATGGCAGGGAAACGTTACCCATGCAATACCAGACTCGACGGCTCTGGAACAAGCCCTGCGCGCGTTTCTTCATACACTCAGCAAGGTCTGGCAGCGCTGCTGTAAAAAACCATGCAGCACTTTCACCCGTTCCGACACTTGCAGGCGATGTGGGCACATCAGGTTGAACGGCGTGGGCTCGCCTTGCCAGTCGGGCAGCAGCGGCACCAACCGCCCAGCCTTGATATCGCCGGCAATATCCAGGTTGGCCTTATAGGCGATGCCGTGGCCTGCCAGCGCCCAGCGCCGCACGATTTCACCGTCATCGCTCAGGTAATCACCCGACACCTCGACCTCCTGCAGCAAGGCGCCTTGGCGAAAGTACCAGGTGCTATTTGCCTGCCCACGGCGCATGTAGCGCAATGTACTGTGCTGCGCCAGGTCGGCTGGCGTGCGCGGTGTGCCATGGCGCGCCAGGTAGTCGGGGCTGGCGCAGGGGATACGATGGTGGCCGGGTACCACGGGCAGCGCCACCAGGCTGGAATCCCTCGGCACACCAAAGCGCAGGGCAATGTCGACGGTGTCGCGGAACAGATCCGCGTTACTGTCGTTGAGCAGTAGCTGCAGGCGGATCGTCGGGTGCGCAAGCTTGAACTCATCCAGCCAGCCGAGCAGTACATTGCGGCCGAAGTCCGAAGGTGCTGCCAGTTGCAATAACCCACTCAAGCTCTGGCCCTGTTGCTTGATCGCCTGCTCGCCTTCGGCCAGCGCTTCGAGGGCTACGCGCACGCTGTCAAGGTAGCGCCGGCCTTCTTCGGTCAGGCGCATGCTACGCGTCGAGCGGGCGAGCAAGCGGATGCCCAGCCGGGTTTCCAGGCGCTTGAGCGCAATACTTGCCGCCGCCGGGGTGAGGTTGAGGCTGCGCGCCGCCGCCGACAGGCTGCCGGTGTCGGCGGTGCGCACGAACACTTCAAGGTCCAGGGTCGAGCTCATTTGTAAAAATCCTTTAAAGATCTTGTCGTTTTACCGGGATTTTTCGCCGATTGCCAAGCTGAGAAGATCAACGCTCACTTTTTTAGCCAGGTAGTAACCCCATGACATCTTCCCTCAGCGGTAAAACCGTTATCGTGATCGGCGGCAGCAGCGGCATCGGTGCCGCCGTGGCCAAGGCCGCCAGCGCCCGTGGTGCACATGTGGTGCTGGCCGGGCGGCGTTTGACCTCGGGTGTCGAAAACGCTGTGCGCAGCGAACCGGTCGACGTCACCGACAGCACCTCCTTGCAACGTTTGTTCGAGACGGTCGGGCGTTTTGACCACTTGGTGTTTACCTCCGGCCCGTCAGTGCGGGCAAAACCGCTGGTCGAGACCGATCTGGACGAGGCCCAGGACAATTTCAGCGTGAAACTCTGGGGTGCATTGCGTGCGATTCAGCAAGCGCTGCCATTTTTGGCAGAGCACGGCAGCATCAGCCTGACCTCGGGCCAACTGGGCCGTAAGTTGATGGCGGGGCAGTTCATCAAGACGGGTATCAATGCTGCGACTGAAGCGCTGGGCAAGCAGCTCGCAAAAGAGTTGGCACCACGGCGCGTCAACGTGATCAGCCCAGGTGTGATCGACACGCCGGCGTATGCGGGGTTGGCAGAAGAGCAACGCCTGGCGATGTTCGCCAAGGCCGGCACGGCGTTGCCAGTGGGGCGAGTCGGGCAGGCGGATGAAGTGGCGGCGGGTTATGTGCTGGCCATGGAAAATGGCTTTGTCACCGGCGCGGTAATTGATATCGACGGCGGAGGCCTGCTGTAAACACTGAGCAAAAGTGTAGGGCTGGTTCGCAAAGGGCGCAGGCAGTGCAAAAAAGGTATGGCGGCACAGGCCGCCATGCCCGCCTAGTCGCAAGTCAACGCGTTGAGGCTCGGGTTTCCAGGCAGAACCTGAACGTCGCGCCGTGCCCTGGGCGCTCCACCAGTTCGATACTGCGCCCATGCAGTTGCAGAATGCGGTGCACGATGCGCAAGCCCAGGCCGCCATCGCGGCGCGCGCCGCCGATGGTGAAGGCGCGCAGGAACAAGCCTTCGCGCAATTGGGCTTCGATTCCGGGGCCGCTGTCGCTGACCATGACCGCTACGGCACCGGTCTCGGGCGCCAGGATCACCTCGACTTCTCCATTCACCGGCGTATGGCGCAACGCGTTGTCCAGCAGGTTGGTGAGCACCCGTTCGATCAGGCCCAGGTCGGCCATCACCGTCGGCACCTGGGGCGGCAGGGTGGCGATGAGGGTGATGGCGCGGGCTTCAGCGGTCAGTTCGAATTTCTGAAAGATATCTTGCACCAGGTCCGGCAGCGAGAAGCCTTCTATCACCGGCTGCACAAAACCGTGCTCCAGGCGCACCAGTTCCAGCAGGGACTGGGCCAGGCCGCCGACTTTACGGCTCTGGTCCAGCGCAATGCCCAGGTAGCGCCGGCGTTCTTCGGGGCTCAGGCTCGCATCCTTGAGCGACAGGGTTTCCAGGTAGCCATGCAACGACGCCAATGGCGTGCGCAGGTCGTGGGAAATATTGGCGACCATCTCCCGACGTTCCTGGTCTTGATGGGTGATGGCGCGCCATTGCTCGCCCAAACGGTTTTCCATCTGCACGAAGGCGTGGTCGAGCACGGCGATTTCATCGCCGCTGTTGAGTTCGGGAACAGCCGTTTCGGCGGCTTTCGGCGCGCCGTTAATGTCGAACTGGCCGACCTTGTCGGTCAGTTGGCGCAGTGGCCGGGTGATCCAGGCAAAGGCGATCAGGCCCGCCATCAGGCAGAGCAGGGCGACCAGACCGATGGACCACAGGGCGATCTTCAAGGCCATGCCGGTGGCGTCCTTGGCGTCGTACACATCATGGGCTTCGCCCAGCAGCACCACATACAGAAAGCCGGTTTGCTGGCCGTTGGCCTTGAGCGGCGCAGCACTGAATACTTTGCGCCCGTCGACGCTGCGCGGGTCATCGCCAAGGATCGGCAGCATGGCACCGCTGAGAAAACGTCGGACCGGCGCGAGGTCCACATGGTCACGCAGCAAATGCCCGCTGGGTGCGGCGTTACCCACCACACGGCCGTCAATATCGAGCAAGTACACCTCGACACTCGGGTTAACCAGCATCAGTTGGTTGAACAGGTTGCGCACGGCATCCGGCTTGAGGCCGTCGGCGTCCATCAGTTGGGTATCGCGGGCAATGTGCGCCGCCAAGTCACGGGACAGGCCTTGCACCACTTCCAGTTCATGCATGTGGTTGGAACGCACCTGCAGCCAGGCCGACGTGCCGCTGCAGATCACCAGCAACACGGCAAACACCACCGACAGGCGTTGGGTCAGGGTCAGCTTCATGCGGCGCTCTCGGCGAATTTGTAGCCACGGCCCCACACCGTGAGGATGCGCGCCGGGTTGGCCGGGTCGACCTCGACCTTGGCGCGCAGCCGGTTGATATGGGTGTTCACGGTGTGCTCGTAGCCCTCGTGGCTGTAGCCCCACACGGCGTTGAGCAGGTCCATGCGCGAGAAGACTTTACCCGGCTGACGGGCAAAGAAGTACAGCAGGTCAAATTCGCGCGGCGTGAGGTCCAGGCGCTGGCCTTGCAGGGTGGCGTCACGGGTCAGCGGGTTGATGAACAACGCGCCCAGCTCAAGGCTGCCGGCGTCCATCTTCAGGTTGCGCGCCATCGCGTCCACCCGGCGCAACAGTGCCTTGACCCGCGCCACCAACTCCGGCATCGAGAACGGCTTGGCCAAATAGTCGTCAGCACCCAACTCCAGGCCAAGGATGCGGTGCAGTTCGCTGGAACGCGCGCTGGTGATGATGATCGGTGTGTAGCGCGCCATGGCACGGGCACGGCGGCAGATCTCCAGGCCGTCGACGCCGGGGAGCATCAGGTCGAGGATCAGTGCATCCCAGCCACCTTGTTCGAGCAGGCCCAGGCCCTCGGTGCCATCGGCGCTGTGCACCACCTCGAACTGCTCGTCGCGCAGGTGCAGGCAGATCAAGTCGGCAATATGGGCATCGTCCTCGACCACCAGGACGCGTTTGGGCTGATCCATATAAGAAAACCTTCGCTTGTAGTCCGCGCATTGTGCGGCTTTTGCCACAGTGTAGTTATCACGAATTGTTTAACTCTGCGTGAGGATTTCGCGACCGGCCAAGGCTCAGGATGGCGACATTGCAAGTGCGCTGTTGTGGCGAGCGAGCTTGCTCGCGCTGGCTGCGTAGCGGCCCCAAAAAAGCGGGAGCGCTGCGCACTCCAACGCGGGGCAAGCCCGCTCGCCACAACAAGCCCGCTCGCCACAGTTGCACGCTCGCCATGAATGCCTATGGGTTGAGGAGAATCGTATGTACTCACGTCGACAAATGCTGCTGGCCGGTGGTGGCCTGGGTGTCGCCGTCCTGGCCGGTGGCCTGCTGAAACAGCTCAGCATGGTCACCGAAGTCGAAGCGGCCGAGACCTTTGAGGTCAGCCATACCGAGGCTCAGTGGCGCAGCCTGCTGACGGCTGAGCAATTTGACGTGCTGCGCGAGGAGGGCACCGAACGCCCTTACAGCAGCACACTCAATGATGAACACCGTGCTGGCACCTTTGCCTGTGCCGGTTGCGCATTGCCGCTGTTCTCCTCGACCACCAAGTTTGACAGCCACACCGGCTGGCCAAGCTTCTGGCAGCCGCTGGACAACGCGGTCGCCAGCCACGTCGACACCTCGTATGGCGTGGTACGCAAGGAAATTCATTGTCGCCGTTGCGGTGGCCACCAAGGGCACGTTTTTGACGATGGCCCGGCGCCCACAGGCCTGCGCTACTGCATGAATGGCGTCGCCATGACGTTCACGGCGGCTTAAGCCGATGTCCATTTTTAATTCGTATAAGGGTCGATTCCATGTGGCTGCTGGTTCTCGCGTATCTGGGCGGCGTGCTGACAATTGTCAGCCCGTGCATCCTGCCTGTTCTGCCTTTTGTCTTCGCTCGCACCGGGCAGCCGTTTATGCGCAGTGGCTTGCCGCTGTTAGCGGGGATGGCGGTGACGTTCGCCCTGGTGGCCTCACTGGCTGCGGTGGGCGGCGGCTGGGTGGTGCAAGTCAATCAATACGGGCGTTGGCTCGCGTTGCTGTGCGTTGCCCTGTTCGGGCTCACGCTGTTGCTGCCGAAACTCTCGGAGCGACTGACGCGGCCATTGGTGGCCGCCGGCAGTCGTTTGTCGGAGGCCGCCGGGGCCGATGCCAAACCGCGTCCGGGCGCGTCGTTCCTGATCGGCGTGGCCACCGGTTTGCTCTGGGCGCCTTGCGCCGGGCCAATCCTGGGGCTGGTGCTGACCGGCGCCGCGCTGCAAGGGGCCAGCATCGGCACTACCTTGCTCTTGCTGGCCTACGCCGCCGGGGCTGCCACCTCCCTGGCCTTGGCCTTGCTGGTCGGCGGTAAAGTCTTTGGCTTGATGAAAAAATCCCTGGGCGCCGGCGAATGGCTGCGCCGTGGCCTGGGTGCGCTGATGCTGGCCGGTGTGGCCGCCATCGCCTTGGGCCTGGACACGGGCGTGTTGTCGCGCTTGTCGACCGCCTCTACCGGTGGCCTTGAACAAATCCTGGTCGACACACTAA
>NZ_VBVZ01000164.1 GCF_005863185.1 Pseudomonas edaphica | reverse complement strand
AGACCAGCAATGCGATGATGATCAATGCCGGCACAAATACCGCCAGGCTGATCAGCGCAACGCTACGCAGTACCTGGTCAAAGTAGGCGTCGGACAGCGGAGTCTCGACCTCACCCCCGGCTTCATGATCGTGGTCGACGTCGTACATATAAAGAATTTTGCCATCACCGAGGGGCTGCTCGAGGATTATCTGAATCGGCGCGTCGTCGTCATCGGAGTACAGGTCGCCAAAGATATGCACCGCGCCGAAGGACAGACTCGGTGGTGTCGCCAGTATCTGGCGAACGTTTTCCGGTAACGCCTGCTTGCCGATGACGCCGGTATAGAAGTAGTTGCCTGGAGGCGGCGTGGTCGGGTCGTTGTTGTAGTGCCTGGTGAAATACTGGGCTTCCTCTTCCATCATTGCACTGGCGGTGTAGAGCAACCCGCGCACAGTGAATGCAGGCAGCAATTGGCTGTAAATCACTAGGACCACAGTAATCAGCAGCAGAAAGCTCCCACTGATCACCCATTTCAAACTCAGGGCGTTACGCATGGGGTTTTACCTGAATACCGACCCCGGGAAGCGTGTGGATCAAGGGTCGACCAAAGGGTTTGTCTACCGTCTTGCGCAGTCGATGCATATGGACTTTAAGCGTATTGCTGTCGGGTGGCTCGTCGCCCCAGATGCTTGTTTCCAGGCGTTCCCGTGGTACGGGTTCTGGGCTGGCACGCATCAGGTGCTCCAGTAAGGTCCAGCAAATGGGCGACAAATGCAGCGCTTGCCCGGCGCGACTGACTTTACGGGTGCTCAGCTCCATCACCAAGTCATCCACCTGCAGGCGACTGGCCTGACCACTGCGGCGCAGGCTCAGTGCTCGAATCCTGGCCACCAGTTCGGCCAACTCGAATGGCTTCACCAGGTAGTCATCAGCGCCCGCAGCAAAGCTGGCGAGTTTGTCCGACAGAGCATCCAATGAAGTGAGCATCAAAATGGGCGTCTGACTGCCTTGCTGGCGTAACCGTTCACACAATTGCTGGCCGTCCAAACGCGGCAACATGATGTCCAGGATAATGACGTCGTAGTGCTGCTCAAGTGCCAGGTTAAGCCCGGTCTGGCCATTACTGGCGTGGTCGCAGACGATGCCGCTGATCTCCAGGTATTCAATGACGGTAGTGGCCAGATCGAGATTGTCTTCGACCAGCAGCAGGTGAATATGCACGGGATGTCCCCTTGGACGCTTGTCATTTATGGCCCGAAGGATAGCGGAAGTCAGCAGGGGTTCTCTGCAGGTTTACCTGACGTTAACCCATCACTGTTTAAGCTCAGGCTCTTCATATCCTGAGAGCGGCACAGCCATGAACCTGTCCTCGATGATCAAAGGCGCTTTGTTAGCGTTGATTTTTTTCGGCCTGATGGCCAGCGCCCTGCCGTCCCGGGGGCAGTTTGTGCGTCTGGGAGGCGGCGTCTGGTTTCTGATGGGCCAGCACATCGAGCAGACACGTGCGTACGGCGTTGCCAATGCACAGCCATAACGACGGCGTCAGCTACGCCTGGCAGGTAGCCATATGCCTCACACTGGTTGTGTGTGTGTCGGTGTCCATGGGTATCTATATCGTTCGCTTGAATACGCAAATTGATAAGCAACGAGAACTGTCGCCGGTGTATCTGCACGATTGTGACAAAGGGCTTGGGGGCTTTGTGGTCTACACCGACGGCAGGCGTAGCGTGGACAGTTGCTACATAGTCAATGAAAGTGAATCAACGGGCGTCGACGGGGCGCAGGACCCAACAAGACTCACCGCGTGGTGAGCGGCTCAGATACACCCTCTCGTACAATAAAACCGCTCCCTGATCTGTTGGCACATTCCAGGCACCAAGAACTCCACCCGCAGGGCAACCCGCTCAAAGCGCTGCATACACCAGTGATGACAGCCTTCCAGGCCGAGGGTCAATCATCGAATGACTGCCCGAAGTCGTGGTGACAAACCCAAAGCTCGCTCGCCTCTCGGGGTCGGCGAAGCTTATCGGACCACCCAGCCCGATATGGCCAAAGGTGCCCGGGCCCATTGCGTGGGAAGCCGTCGGATCACGTTGCTGTTCCAGCATGCAGCCCAAGCCATAACGCATTGGGCGCATCCAGACCCGGTCCATGCCGTGACTGTGTTCTCGTGTGAACTCATTGAGCAGTTCGCGACCGATAAAGTGTCCGGCCATTAATGCCGTGTAAAAACCGGCTAAACCGTGCGCTGTGCCATGCCCGCACACCGCCGGTTGCTGATAGGTCCACCAGCGTGGGTCACTGGTTCGCCTGGGCACCATTCCGGGGTTGGTGAAGGCGAGTGTCGCGATGTGCAATGGCTCGTTTTTGAGCACCGTGCGCAGCGCTTGCGAGTAACTGTCACCGACTCGTCCGCTGGCAGCGTCGAAACGAGCAATGCGATGAAAGTCTTTTGCGTCCACGCCAAGGTGAACGTCGAGGGCATGGGGATCCAGAATCTC
Source organism: Pseudomonas edaphica (assembly GCF_005863185.1). Taxonomy (GTDB): domain Bacteria; phylum Pseudomonadota; class Gammaproteobacteria; order Pseudomonadales; family Pseudomonadaceae; genus Aquipseudomonas; species Aquipseudomonas edaphica. Next base: position 8,897 of record NZ_VBVZ01000164.1, on the reverse strand, counting down.
TTCATGGATAAAGACACAGGGATCACGCCCGTCCACCCGGCGAATCAGCTCACCCAGAATCCAGCCAAACGTCGTGGTGCCATACCCAAGGTCTGTTCCCGCTTCCCACCACAGCGGCTCGGCCTCCAGGACCCGCACCATATGCTCCCAGTCATACATCATGGCGTTATGGCCGGGGGTTCGCAGTGCCGGCAGGCCCGCGGTGTGATTCATCACCTGACGCAAGGTCACCTTGGCTTTGCCGTTTTGGGCGAACTCAGGCCAGTAGCGGGCCACGGATGCATCCAACTCCAGCTTGCCCTGTTCAACCAACATCAGCACGGCCACCGCGACGTAGGGTTTTACCACGCAAAAGGTATTGGCCAGCGTGTCGTGCCGCCAGGGCGTGGTGCCTTCCTGATCCGCCGTACCGGCCCATAGGTTGATAACGCGCTTTCCGTCTACTTGCACGCACAGCCCTGCACCACGCTCCTGCGGATCATCAAAAATGTCCTCGAAGGCCTGCCTGACTGCTGCGAACTGCTGCGCACAGATCCCTTGTGCTTTCATACTTCAGACTCCTTGTCGTTGTAGTGCTGCCCTTGATATGTGCGAGCGTGATGGCACTCACCCCCGCGACCGAGTGTGAGCGTGCTTCGTGGAATAACGATTCGCGCGCTTGTAGGTGCCGAAGTCATTGAATCTGACACCGGCTCGCGCCATGACTTTATGCGCATAGGGTGCCGTCATCTGGCGAAGATAGAACGGGTCTCTGACCACAAAGTGATGAATGCTGTGCGTGCTGCCAAAGTTGAAACAGAACATCTGGAACGGCCACAACCACCAGGGGTTCATCACCTGAGTTTGTTGTAACGGATTGCGCGCGGCAACATCGCCATAATAGTGCATGTTTGAACTGATGAAAAACAGGCAGAACTGGCGTATTAAGTTAGGCGCGATCAGAATAACAACGGCGCTGTTAACTATCTCGATTAACCCCGGCGTTGCAGCGGAAGGGTGAACCTCCTGGCCCATGATTGAGCCAAACCAGACAGTTGCGTGGTAGCCAAAGAACACATACCAGCACCCCCAATACAACAGGCCGAAAGGTGTGTTGAGCCGAATAATCTTGCCTAACAACTTAATCTTTTGCCGCCATCCAGGTGCAAAAATCGCGTTTAGAAAACCAAATATAAAACCATCCATCAGTTTCAATAAGCGCAGTATTCCCCACGGGCTACCACTGGTCGTTATCCAGGCCTCGACATCTGAATCAGTTCCGGACTCTTTGTGATGGTGAAAATGCAGACTGCGTCTTAACCAAGGACTGGGCATGCCCGGTCGGGCCAGCCAGCAAAAAAACATCATGGCATTATGGGCCAGTGGCTTTTTCCTGAAATAAAGACGATGAATCAAGTCGTGCTCGATTTCATGAATAAGCGAAGTCAGTAGCGCATTGATAAAAATGCACAGCCATGCGGGGATAAAACCCTTGATGTAGAGACCTCCTGTGATAACCATGCCCACCAGTGAAAACACCATGACACTTGCGCCCAGCGCATCCTGGCGCAGCAAGATCGGATAACGTTCGCGCAGGTAATTACCATGCTCGGTAATGCTGCGGGTAACCGTATCGATCTTTTCCTGATCGGTAGTTAGCCGATCAACTTCAACGGCTTTTTCCAAGACTTTCATCCATTCATCCTCTGCTTGCGTCAGGGAATTGCCAGCCTTGTCAAGCCGGCCACGTCAACTGTTTGAACTGGAAAACAATGGGTATTTAACGCTGTTGCGTAAATCCAATGAATGCAAAATCGACGCTGTGTCAAAAACTTGTTAGGATTAATCCAGGCCTCAAAATGATAAGACAAGTTCAAGTCTTTGCAACTGTGTATTTTGGGTGGCTTCAGTGTTACGGATGTGTAAGGATTTAGTGATTTAGTTACAGTTTGTACAAGTATAAAAAGGACTTTGTACAACTATTGCCAAGGAGGCACCATGAGATCTTATCGCATTAGATATTTCCGGCACTCTCTGCAAGCGCCCTGCGATAGCATCGAGAACATACCCAGCCGTGATGTATTTGACGCGGTGTTTTGCGATGAGGCAGCAGACGAGGCGGTAAATCGCGCTGGCCTGGAAAGACTCATTCGCTACCTGCAGTGCGGGGATACCGTGGTGGTCGATAGCATGACCTCGCTGACTTCCAGTACCGAACAACTGTGTACTCTTATTCGACGGCTGGTGGAAAAACAGGTAACGCTGGAGTTTCTAAACGAAAACCTGATTTTCCGGCATGACTGTCTTGAGGTTGTGGAGACCATCATTGCGGTAATGGAGCGGATTGCAGCGTTCGAACGCGCCACAAGAAGGGAAAAACAGGCAACCGGAATCGCTGCCGCAAAGGTCCGTGGGTGCTACGGCGGTCGCAAGAAAAAACTGTCTGGCAATCAGGTGGTCAGTTTAATTGGCCGAGCCAGCGCAGGAGAAAACAAATCTAAATTGGCGCGTGATTTTGATATCAGTCGTCAGACCCTTTATCGCTATTTGAAACCTACATAGGGCTTGTCAGTTGCCGAACGCAGCCGGGCCGAGGTTGAAATTTTTGCTATTGCATAAAATATGCAATTTAGCATTTGCCAACCCCAAAAACTCCCGGCACTATCGCCGTTATGCAAAAACGCAACGTTTCAACCGTCTTAAGAGAGCTGCTGGACCGCGACCGGATCTCCCCCACGGAGCTTCACCGGCGTACCGGCGTGCCTCAATCCACACTCTCGCGGATCCTCAGCGGCAAGATCGTTGATCCGTCGGACAAGCACATCTCGCGCATCGCCGAGTACTTTCGCGTCAGCACCGACCACCTGCGCGGGCGCGCGGCGTTGGGCGCTGGGCGCGATGACGGGCGCGACCCGATGCATTCGGAACTCAAGGACATAAGCCTGTGGGACGACGACACACCCGTTAATGATGACGAGGTGTCGATCCCCTTTCTGCGCGAGGTTGAATTGGCTGCTGGATCAGGAAGATTCGTCATCGAGGAAAGCGAGAAGGCCAGCCTGCGGTTCGGCAAGCGCAGCCTTCGCCACAACGGTGTGCAGTTCGACCAGGCCAAATGCGTGACGGTGCGCGGCAACAGTATGTTGCCGGTGCTGCGCGACGGCGCGACGGTTGGGGTGAATGCGGGCAAGAGTGGTATTGGCGACATCGTCGATGGCGACTTGTATGCCATCAATCACAATGGCCAACTGCGGGTCAAACAGCTCTATCGCCTGCCTTCCGGGATTCGCCTGCGCAGTTTCAATCGCGATGAACATCCGGACGAGGACTACAGCTTCCAGGATATCCAGGATGAGCAAATCAGCATCCTCGGCCATGTGTTCTGGTGGGGCATGTACGCCCGTTAACCTCCTTGCGTAAGACAAAGCCCGCCCATGTGCGGGCTTTTTTTCGACCGTAGAAAACCGGTAAACCCCTGGCCCATAAGGTTCGAAATGCGCTGGTGCATTCCGATAGCAAAAATAAATGCATTTGTGCATTGACTGTATATGCATACATGCATATTCTCCATCTCAAGCCAGCCAACAAGGTGGTGGAGGCGGCAAGGATGCTGCCAAGGAAAGTGACAAGGAAGGCACGCAACATCGGCAAGGACGCCATCGAAGCGATGGCAGGGATGCCAGGCAACACCGGCAAGGATGCCGACGCTCTTTAGTTACACCGCTTTAAAACAACAGGCAGCGATGAACCGGCCTTAACGGTTCAGAGGGTTGGCAACTGACCCGGGTGTGCAGCGTAAAGCACCAGAAGCAGTTATCCGGCAGACAGGGATCGTGGTCGGAAAAACATTGAGGAAAGAACCGTACCGCGCCAGTAGCGCCGAACGTTCGAGGACATCATTACTGAAAAGCCCGGGCAACCGGGCTTTTTGGAATGCCGACCTATCGAAGCATGTGTAAATGAAAAATGGACTATTGAGTGCTCAGCCAGGAGGCGTGACATGACAAATGAACAGCAAGCGTTAGCGGAAATGCCTATCTGGCTGGTCATCGTATTGGCAGTGATCGGCGGTGTATCCGGCGAAATGTGGCGCGCCGATAAGGAGGGCGCACGTGGTTGGTCGCTGATGCGCCGCCTGGCCCTGCGCTCCGGCGCGTGCATGGTCTGCGGCGTTTCAGCCTTGATGCTGTGCTATGCCGCCGGCATGTCGATTTGGACCGCCGGCGCCATTGGCTGCCTCACCGCCATGGCCGGTGCCGATGTCGCCATCGGCCTTTATGAACGCTGGGCGGCCAAGCGCATCGGGGTCAACCAAGGCTCCGGTCAAGACCCGCAGTAACCGTTGCAAGGACGCTATTTAATATGACCCTTATCGAAAAGCCCTCCCAACTGCCCCTCGCCATCGGCGCGGCGCTGCACGCGGCCTTCCCGGACTTGAAGGTCGGCAATCATCAGGATTTTCAGGGCGCCTTGGATAAAACCGGCGTGTTGATCACGGTCGAAGGCAATGGCCCAGGCATTCGCTCTCGCGAAGGGCGCAAGGCTCACGCCCTGACGATTTCGCTCCGGGCCATGGTGGCGCCGGGTGCGCTGCCGTTTGATGCCTGCGACCTGGCCAGTCAGCTTATGGACCAGGTGCTGGATAACCGTTGGGGCCTACCGTTGGCCCAGTGTGATTTGCCGATAAATATCGTCGCCGCTCCGGTTGCTGCAACAACAGCAGAAACGGACTACGACACTTGGACTGTCTCCTTCACCCAGACCGTCTACATCGGGCCGGTATTACTCACAGATCCTACCGGCCAGCCGCTGTTTGCCCGCACCTGGGAAGTGTCGAACATCGACGATCCCGACCAATACAAACCATTGGCGGAGTAGCCCATGTTCGACGCGCTTTTACGCATGCAACTGGGGCCGATTGTCGAACGCCTGGCAGAGATGGAAACCCAACTTGAAGACCTGTATCGACGCGCCGAGAGTTTTTGTCGGATTGGCACGTGTCAGTCGGTCGACGCCGCCAGCAATACCTGCAAGGTCAGCCACGGAGAATTGCTCACGCCGGCAATCCGTTTTTTCAACCCCAGCGCAGGCGCACAAACCGAAACGCGCATCCCGTCCGTGGGTGAACAATGCCTGTTGCTCAACTACGGCGGCGGCGAAGGCGGTGGTCAATCGGTGGCCTTGTTCGGTCTCAATAGTAGTCAGTTTCCGCCCGTCTCCAGCGTTGCCACATTGACCCGGCGGCGCCATCAGGACGGCACCCAAAGCGACTACGACGACGCCAGCCACGCCTTCAATTGGGTCAACGGCCCCACTACCTTCAGCGGCACCCGCGAACAGGTCGACGTCAAGGTCGGCGCCGCCAGCCTGACCATGAGCGCCCAAAACATCACGCTGCAAATCGGCGGCACCAGCCTGGTACTGGACGCTGGCGGCGCGCACTTCAGCGGCCCGCTGGTCGATCACCAAGGGCGCGTCATCAGCCCCCGATAAGGACATCCCATGCTCGGCATCGATCGAAACACCGGGGCAGCCGTCGATGACTGGCTGCAATTCGTGCAGCGCGCCACCCGAGCGCTGACCACCCCCGTGGGCACTCGGCAGAAACGCCCGCTGTACGGCTCGCTGATCCCGCAACTGCTCGGCCAGAACCTTGGCGACGACCTGCTGATCCTCGCCCAAAGCCACGCCGCGCAGGCGTTCTACAACACCCACAACGGCATCGGCGACTTCCAACCCCAGGTCATCGTCGCCACCCGCCAGGGCGCTGGCCTGTTACTGCGCTTCGCCGGCACCTGGAAAAACCGTCAACAAACTTTCGAGGTCGTGACATGAGCATGCTGATCCCCGGCCAGAACCAACTGGCGGAACCGGCCATCATTGCGGTGGATGAGTTCGAGCCGCTGCTGGCCGAATTCAAGGCGTTTGTTGTTGACTACGTCGCCACCCGTGCGCCGCAAAGTGCGGCCAAACTCAAAGTCAGCCTCGACAACGAAAGCGAGTTGCTGACCCTGGCCCTGGAAGCTTTTTGCGTGCGGCTGCAAACCCACGAACGCAAATACAACGCCCGCATCAAGCAGATGCTGGCGTGGTGGGCCACCGGCAGCAACCTGGATGCACGCCTGGCGGATATGGGCCTGGAACGCCAAGTGCTCGACCCAGGTGACCCTGCGGCGTTTCCGCCGGTGCCGCCGACATTGGAAAGTGACGACGACGCTCGCTTGCGTTATTACCTGGCACCCCATGCCCCGGCAGCCGGCTCGCGGATGCAGTATCGCCGGGAGGTTTTTACCCTTGGCGAACGTCCGGCGGTCAAGGTACAAAGCGCGACGCCGGGCGTAGTCACCGTCACCTATACCTTTGATCCGGACGGCTATGCGGTGCAGGTCAAGGACGGTAATGCTCGTCGAACGGCGCCCGGCGAGGTGATGGTCACTGTGCTTTCTCGTGAGGCCGACGGCAGCCCATCCGCCGATTTGCTTGACGGTGTTCGTCGCCATTTCGCACGGCCGGATGTGCGGCCGGAGACCGATCTGGTCAGCGTGCAAGGTGCGCAGATCCTGCGCTACAAGATCCGGGTCGTGGCCAAGATCAATGCCGGGCCGGATTCGGGGCTCACTCAAGTTGCGGCGCAGAAACTGCTGCTGGACTACGCAGAGTCCTGTCATCGCCTCGAAGGGCGGGTGGATCCCAGTTGGATCGACTACGCGATTCACAGCGCCGGTGCCGCGCAGTTACAGATCGTTGAACCGCTCGAACCCATTATCAGTAACGCCTTCCAGGCCCCTTATTGCACGGGTGTCGAGGTGGAGGTGCGCACGCTATGAGTGAGCACAAAGCGAGTTTGTTGCCAGCCAACAGCTCACCGTTGGAAAAGGCTCTGGACGTGGGATTCGGGCAATTGCTCGACCGAATCGTGCCGCCTTTTCCCGCACTGATGAACCCGGTGCAAACGCCTACAGAGTTTCTTCCTTACTTGGCCGCTGACCGTGGTGTCAGCGAGTGGGATGCTGATGCCAGCGAGGCGGAAAAACGGCTTACCGTATCTTGGTCCTGGCAAATACAGCGCCAGGCGGGTACGCCCAAAGCCTTGAACTATGCCGTGGAGGCGCTGGGGTTCACGTCCAACATCAGGGCATGGTTTCAGCAGCGTCCGTCGGGATTGCCTTACACCTTTGACGTGCAGGCGATTATCGGGCGCAGTTGGTCCAGTGGTGATCATAATCGGCTGATTCGCCGTATCAACGCGGCACAAAGCGAACGCGATCGGGCGACCATCACCATCGTGCATGAAACCTCTCAGGGGTTGCGACTCGCCGCAGCGGTACATCCGGGGCTGAGTATTCAGGACGACAGCCAGCCGGGTGCTTTGCCCGACGTGCAATTACACAGCACTGCGTTCTTCAGCAGCGCAGCCCACACACCACTGACTGATGGCGAGCTGCAGCTGGAAGGCGTGTTGCCTGAATTCGGGTTAGCCGCCCGGCTTAATAGTGCCGGTTTTGCCCGGCACTTCACCATTAACGACTACGACCTCAGGGCGCAGCCATGACAGATGATAATACGCGCCTGGTGCGCTTCACCTCCAAGGGTTTGGATGAAGTGCTGCAGGCAAAGAACCAGGGCTTGAAAGGCGAAATCACCCATATCGGTGCTGGCACTGGCCGCTACAACCCAGACGGCACAGAAGTGGCTTTGCGTGATGAGCGCCAACGGGTCGCCATTGTGGATTACGAGGACCTGGGCGACCGGCAACTCAGGATGGCCGCGCTGTTTGATGGCGAGGCCGAATATGAGATTGGCGAGTTCGGGTTTTACCTCGCCAGTGGGACCTTGCTGGCGGTGTATTCCGTGGCGGGGAAGTTGCTGACCTATAAAGCGGCGGCGGCGCGGGTGCTACAAAAATTTACGCTGGATATTTCGCCGTTGCCGGTGGACAGCGTGACGATTGTGGTGGGGAGTGACAACCTCAATGTTTTGTTGGGGGAGGATATTGCAGTGCTGGCGACGGCGAATATCGACAACATGGCGCGTCATACTGAGTTACTGTTTCGTGTGATGTCGCTGGAATCTGGCCGTTAAGGCGTAAACAGTTAAGGAGTGTTAAGCGTGAGTCTAGAAACGACTATTACGTCGCTGGTGACAGCGGCGAATAACCTGACCGCGGCGGTCAATGGAAAGATCGGTAGTATCAATGCGACGATGGCTGGGGCCTTGTCCCAGTTCAACGAGTGGCGCAGCCTGAAGGATGTCGAGGGGGACCCGAATTATCCGGGCACTATTCGCAGCACCATTCTTCAAGGGCATGTCTACGGTACGGGGGGGGTATATGAAGCATTGGCAATCGGCGATTTTAAGTCTACCGACTTGGGCGCGAGTACCAATGTATATATGCATTTTCAGATTCCGTTGAACCTTAATGTGAACGCAGAAATGTTCTGGTTCAATATCAAAGGTTACAGCTATGGGACGGCAAAAATTATCGATGAAACGTTGGTTGGGTATTGCTATCAACCGAATCGAACGCTGCACAACGTTTCAACTTTTGGCAATATGACACCTGCTGTTTACGTTGATGCGAACGGAAACATTGTTATGCGGATTTTGATTCCTAATATTTATTACACCACCGTCCGTATCGACACTATGCGAGTGGGTAATGGTCGTCTGTTTAATTTGGGTGATCTCAAAACCAAAGTGTCGTTGGCAGATACCGTGGTTTTTAGCTAAGGAGATAGAGCATGTCTGAAATATCTAGCAACGAGAGTCCATCTGTGGGTATAGCGGTGCCGACGCCTGAAATTGAATGGGCCGCCATTCGTGCTCGTCGGGATCAACTATTGCGCTCAACCGACTTCACTCAATTGCCGGACTATCCTGCAATTGATGCGCAGCGAGCAGAAGTCGCGGCCTATCGT
>NZ_VBVZ01000163.1 GCF_005863185.1 Pseudomonas edaphica | reverse complement strand
ATGTAGTACGTCACGTTGGTGGCCGCGACGATACCGATGCAGGTCAGCAGGCTGCGCCAATGCTGGGTCGCGACTTCCTTGAACGAGACTTTGGGGCCGTGGGTCAGGCCCTGGCGGTCGCCTTGTTCGAGCTTGTCCATGTGCTGCTGGAAGGCCGGGGTTTCTTCCAGCGCGTGACGCAGGTACAGGCCGATGATGCCCAGGGGCAGGGCGAGGAAGAACGGCAGGCGCCAGCCCCAGGCCTCGAAGTCGGCTTCACCGAGGATCGTCGAGATCAGTACCACGACGCCGGCACCGAGCACAAAACCGGCGATGGAGCCGAAGTCCAGCCAACTGCCAAGGAACCCGCGTTTACGGTCCGGCGCATATTCGGCGACAAAGATCGAGGCGCCGGTGTATTCACCGCCCACCGAGAAGCCCTGGGCCATTTTGCACAACAGCAGCAGGATCGGCGCCCAGATGCCTATCGAGGCGTAGCCGGGGATCAGGCCGATGGCGAAGGTGCTCAGGGACATGATCACGATGGTGGCGGCCAATACTTTCTGCCGCCCGTATTTGTCACCCAGGGCACCGAAGAACAGGCCGCCCAGCGGGCGAATCAGGAAGGGCACGGAGAAGGTACCCAAGGCAGCGATCATTTGTACGCTGGGCGAGGCGTCGGGGAAGAACACCTTGCCGAGCACATAGGCGACGAACCCGTAGACACCAAAGTCGAACCACTCCATGGCGTTACCCAGTGCGGCGGCGGTGATCGCCTTGCGCACCTTGGTATCGTCGACGATGGTGATGTCTTTCAAACCGATGGGTTTGACGCTTTTCTTACGTAATTTCATGCGGGTCACTCTAAAACTGAACAGGGGAGGTGCCATCGTTGCGATGGCACCGCTCTGTCAGTTCAGATACAAGCCGACATGAAATAATTCACCTCTATTTGCGTTTTTTTGCTGATGCGTTGAACTTCATGGCATCAACAAGGAATTATGCGCATGCCTGACACCCTCTCACGCCTGATCTACCGCAAGCCCGAAGCCAACGATGTGCAGCGATTGTTCGCGATCTTCGGTGACCCGCAGACAAATATGTTCAACCCTGCAGGGCCGATGGCCAGCCTGGAGCACGCCCAGCGTGTGCTCAACCATTGGCTCGAACAGTGGGCCGCCCAGGGTTATGGCTGGTGGGCGATCGCCCGTAAGGAGCGGCCTGGGCACCTCATTGGCTTTGGCGGCATAGCGCCGCTTAATTACCTGACCGAGCGGCGCATCAACCTGGGTTATCGCTTCGCCGTGGAGGCGTGGGGGCAGGGCTACGCCACTGAGCTGGGTCGGGATGCGCTGGCGCTGGCCTTCCAAACACTGAATCTGCCGGAGGTTTTCGGCCTGGTGCGACCCGATCATGCGGCTTCGATCCGTGTGTTGGAAAAGCTTGGCATGCAGCCCTTCGGCCTGCTCGACGATGTACCGGGCAAGGCGCCTAGCCGGGTGTTTCGCGTTTGTCATCCTACAACCGCTTTGAACTGATTGTTTATACGCCCAAGTAATACCTGAAGAAACGGCAATCTTTCAGATTGACACCGCCAAGGCGCCCGGCTATAAAAGTCGCAGTTGTACGACGACATATGACGTTACATATGTCCTATCTAACAAAAATAAAAAGTGATGCCATGAATTTGAATGAGCCCATCAACGCCCACCGCGTCGGCCAGGAAGTCGGCAACTATCGCTGGACCATCTGCGCGATGTTGTTCTTTGCCACCACCGTCAATTACCTCGACCGCCAGGTGCTCAGCCTCTTGGCGCCGCAACTGTCGACGCAATTTGGCTGGAGCAACACCGATTACGCCAACATCGCTGCGGTGTTCCAGTTCGTTTATGCGATTGCCATGCTGTTTGCCGGGCGGTTTGTCGACAAGATCGGCACCAAGGCGGCCTATGTGGTGGCGATTGCCATCTGGTCCACCGGCGCGATCATGCATGCGTTCTCGGTGCCGATGGGCGCGGGGATTGCCTCGCTCAGCGCCGCCATCGGCCTGGCGGTGATTCCGGTATCGATTGCTGGCTTTATGCTCTCCCGCGCCGTGCTGGCGATTGGCGAGGCGGGCAACTTCCCCATCGCGATCAAGGCTACTGCGGAATATTTCCCGAAAAAAGAACGCTCCCTGGCCACCGGCATCTTCAACTCCGGCGCCAACGTGGGTGCAATCCTCGCGCCGATCTGTGTGCCGCTGATTGCCGGCATGTGGGGCTGGGAAGCCGCGTTTATCGTGATCGGCATGCTCGGGTTTGTGTGGGTGGCGGTGTGGTCGATGCTCTATGAGAAACCGGAGCAGCAAAAGCGCTTGTCCGCCGAAGAACTCGCCTACATTCGCAGTGACCAGACCGTACAGCCTTTCGCGCCTGAGCCTGTGGGGGCGACGCCGAAAAAAGTCTCGTGGTTCAAGCTGCTGACCTACCGCCAGACCTGGGCGTTCGCCTTCGGCAAGTTCATGACCGACGGCGTGTGGTGGTTTTTCCTGTTCTGGCTGCCCACGTACCTGTCGGCGCAATACAACATGAAAGGCGCGGATATCGTGATGCCGTTGGCCGTGCTGTACAGCATGACCATGGTCGGCAGTATCGGCGGCGGCTGGTTCCCCAGCTACTTTATGGCGCGCGGTGATGCCCCGTATGACGGCCGCATGAAAGCCATGCTGGTGATCGCGCTGTTCCCTCTGGTGGTGCTGTTGGCGCAACCGTTCGGTTACCTGAGCTTCTGGGTGCCGGTGTTGTTGATCGGCGTGGGCGCCTCGGCGCACCAGGCGTGGTCGTGCAACATTTTCACTACCGTGTCGGATATGTTCCCGCAAAAAACCGTGGCATCGGTGGTCGGCATCGGCGGTATGGCGGGCGGCCTGGGCGGTGTAGTGATGACCAAGATCGGTGGCTGGGTGTTCGACTACTACAAGTCCATCAACGACATTCACACCGGCTATATGATCATGTTTGCGATCTGTGCCCTGGCCTACCTCGTGGCGTGGAGCGTGATGAAAGCGCTGGTGCCGCGGCATAAGGAAATCACTGACCTGTAAACCCGTCCCCTGTGGCGAGGTTCAACGGCGGTTACCGATTGCGCGTCACCCGCCAAACGGTGTTGGCCAAGTCGTCAGCAATGATCAGCGCCCCTTTGGGGTCGACCGTCACGCCCACCGGGCGGCCACGGGTCTTGCCGTCGTCGCCACGGAAACCGGTGGCGAAATCAATCGGTTCGCCAGCCGGCTTGCCGTTGCTGAACGGTACGAAGATCACCTTGTAGCCCACCGGGTTGTCGCGGTTCCAGCTGCCGTGTTCGCCGACAAACACGCCGTCGGCGAATTGTTCACCCATGGCCGGTATCGAAAAATCCACGCCGAGTGCCGCAACATGGGAGCCCAGGCTGTAATCCGGCTTGATCGCGGCCGCCACTTTCAGTGGGTTCTGCGGTTGCGCGCGGGGGTCGACGTTCTGGCCCCAGTAGCTGTAGGGCCAGCCGTAGAAGGCGCCTTCGCGCACTGAGGTGAGGTAGTCCGGCACCAGGTCGGGGCCGAGTTCATCGCGTTCGTTGACCACCGTCCACAATTGCCCCGAGCCCGGCTGAATGGTCAGTGCGGTCGGATTGCGCAGGCCGGTGGCATAGGGCTTGCGCGCGCCGCTGGCTGCGTCGATCTGCCAGACCATGGCGCGGTCGATTTCCACTTCCATGCCGCGCTCGGTGATGTTGCTGTTGGAGCCGATGCCCACATAGAGCTGGCGCCCGTCTTCGCTGACGGCCAGGGATTTGGTCCAGTGATGGTTGATCTGCGCCGGCAGGTCGGTGATTTTGGTCGGCGCGCCGCTGGCTTGGGTCTGGCCGTCGGTATAGTCGAAGCGCACCAGGGCATCCTGGTTGGCCACGTACAGCTTGCCGTCGGCGAAAGCCAGGCCATAGGGCGCGTTGAGGTTGTCGGCAAACACGGTCTTGAGCTCGTAGTTGCCGTCACCGTCGGCATCGCGCAGCAACGTGATGCGGTTGCCACCCTTGACCTTGGTGTTGCCCTGAGCCTTGATCACGCTGGCGATTACATCCTTGGGCTTGAGCTTGGCCGCACTGCCGCCACGGCCTTCGGCGACGAGGATATCGCCATTGGGCAGCACCAGGGTTTGCCGAGGAATGGCCAGGTCGGTGGCGATGGCCGTGACGCTGTAGCCTTGCGGCACCGTGGGTTTTTGCTCGCCCCAGGGTGTCGGCTCGGCAATCTTCATGCTCGGCAGCAGGCTGCTTTGTTGCTCGGGCAGTTTGGGATCGGGACCGCGTGCCTGGGTTTTGTCGCCGGCGTCGCCACACGCGCTCAGCAACAGCGCTGCGCTCAGTAAGGTCAGCGTATTGAGTGGGTTCATTTGGCAGCTCCCGAGCGCAGGTTGGTCAGGCCGACCCATGTGGCAACAATCGCCAGAACCGTCACGATCACCGACAGTACCAGGCCCACAGGCATCATGGCGTAGGCGTCCTTGGCATGCTGGAAGGCGTTGACCAGCCCGAGTCCCCAGGTGATCAGTAACAGCAGGAAGTACGCGGCGGGGCGTCCGCCTTTATGCTCGGCGCGCACCAGGTTGACCAGCGCGAACAACAATGCAAAGCCACAAAACACCAAGGCACCGGCGATCAGCCAGGACGCGAAGTTGGCCCATTGGATCTGATAGGTCTGGCCGTAGGCGATGTCACTGAGCAACGCACCGAGAAACAGCGGCACGGTGCCGGCCAACAGGGTCGAGTGCAGCGGGCCAGGCCTGACGAGTGGGTAGGCGGGAAGGGTGGTCATGGGGTCGCGGCTCCTTGTTTTATCCAACGCCCCGGGGCGGGGCAGCGCATAGGGAAGGAGCGTAGAGCCTGGCGGATAGTTCAGCGCAATTCGTGTCGAAATATTATTTCAGGGTTTGACAGCGCCTCAACGGGTCCACACATAGCGCACCTCTTCCAGCGTCACGCCACCGCGCACCAGCGTGCGACGGCTACCCGGGTCTTCAGTGCCGCCAAAGCGTGTGATGCTGTCGCAGCGGTGCGACGATTCGACAAGCCAGCTCCCACAGAGAAGCAGTCATTATGCAGATGCCTGAAAACTGGCATGCTTCAGGGCCTGACAAAAGGAACCCTGTCCATGCCAACCCTGCACCTGCTGTGCGGCAAGATCGCCTCCGGCAAATCCACCCTGGCCAACACTTTGGCCGCTGAACACGCCGCCATCCTGTTGAGCGAAGACCATTGGCTCGCCACACTTTACCCAGGCGAAGTCCTCTCGATTGCCGATTACGTGAGCTGCGCCCAGCGTATTCGAGGTGTGCTCGGGCCGTTGGTGATCAACGTGCTGCAATCGGGCATCAACGTGGTGTTGGACTTCCCAGCCAATACGCTGGCTAATCGCGAGTGGCTGCTGAGCTTGGCTCAGGCTGCGCAAGCGCCGCACTGCCTGCACTATCTGGAGCTGGATGACGCCACCTGCCGCAGCCGTTTACAGGCGCGCAATGCCCAGGGCGAGCATGATTTCGCCGCCACCGACGCCGAGTTTGACCTGATCACCCGCCATTTCTGTGTGCCGAGTGAGGCGGAAGGCCTGGTGATCGAGGTGCATCACCCATGAGTACGGTGACCGGTGTGGATGCCCAGGGCTGTGTGCTGACGCTGGGCAATGCCGCCTTCCAGCCTGAGTTTGAGCCGCTGCTGGCGGATGTCATCGCCAGCCTCTCCCAGTCCGGGCTGGACGGCATTTATGTGTATGGCAGTGTCGCCAGGGGCGAAGCAAACCCAGGCGAATCGGACCTGGACCTTAGCCTGATTCTGCTCGAACCGCCGGATGCACAGGTATTGGCACACTTGGAAACGCTGCGCCAGGCGCTGGAGCAACGCCACCCGGTGGTCACCAAGATTGACTTCGATATCGGCCACCGCGCCGAAGTACTGGCGCCCGAAAACGCAAATAAATGGGGTTTCTGGCTCAAGCATCATTGCCGTTGTGTGTGGGGCGAGGATCTTTCGCTGCGCTTTGAACGCTTCCTGCCTTCGCGCGAAATCGCCCTGGCGTTGAATGGTGATTTTGAATCCGTGTTGAGCGGCTATCTCAACCTCATCCATCAGGCCAATACCCCAACCGAGCGCCTGCGGCTGCAACGCGAAGCGGCTCGCAAGCTGATTCGAGCGACCAACATATTGCGCGGCCCCGACGCGCCCTGGCCGTACACCCTCGAAGAGCACGTTGCCTTGTTCGTACAGCATCACCCCGCGATGCGCATCCAGATCGCGTATTTCCTGTTCGAGGCGCGAAACCCGAGTGCCGTGGGCGAGCCCTTCAGCGTGCGACTGCAAACCTTTATCGACTGGATGGTTTGACAGCAGGTATAGATAGGTAATTTGGCACTCAGGCTCACTTTACCTACGCTGCGCACATCAGGATTTAAAACGCCCCACCAAGCCATTCAGCTCCTGCGACAGGCTCGATAACCGCCCCGAATCATCCTGCGCAGCATTGGCCAGGCTCTCCACCAACCTTGCCTCGTCATAGATCTGCTGGATATGGCGGTTGATCTCTTCGGCCACGCTGTGTTGTTCCTCGGCGGCGGCGGAAATCTGCAGGTTCTGGTCGCGGATCTCGTTTACCATCAAGGCCGCCTTCAGGCCGGCGGTCGCGCTGGTCAGCGGCGCTGGCCCTGCCGTCACGAGAACAGCGGCCCCGCCCATGGAGGCCTGAGCCAGCGCAATCACGGATGCGCCATCGATATAGGCCTGATCGGCCGCTTTGGCGATGGTCGACAGGTAGCCATCAATATCGCCCGCCTTGAACAGCGCCCAGGCGCCTGGAACCAGCTGCACGTCAACGGTTGCGTCTGAGTGCAACGCTGCGCGGTGGAACAGGCTCGAGGTGGGGGCGAGGGTGGTTTCGACGGCGCATAACACCACAACCTTGCCGCCTGCTTGAACGGCTGTGAGAGCGAGGGCTTGGTCCGCCCTGAGGATGGATGACTGGGTACACTCGTCAAGCTCATCAACCGATGGCCCCAACGTCGAGCAGGTGAGCACTACGACGTCGGCGTGCTGAGCGAGTGAAAGTAATGCGTTGGCGGTTGAGGCCGCAATTTCAGGCGTGAGATTACCCATTTCTTCCGCCGCAGCCAGAAGGTCGGTACGCACTTCATGCTGCAAAACGGCGGGTGCGATTCCCAGTGCTTGTGCGGCTGCGTCGAAGACGGCAATGTTGCTGGCTGCGGTATGAAGGCAGGTGATTCGCATAGGCGGTCGCCAGGTTGGAAGTGCTGAGCCCCACAGTGTTATCACAGTTAAGATGCCGTCGACATCTTCTCATTAAGGACAATGCATGCCACTGATCACGGAACGTGTAGCGCTGGCCCGCAACGGCGCCAACGATAAGGTTATTTGCCGCATGGCCTCAGGCTGGGCGGTGATGGGCGATGTGCAGTTCTTGCCGGGCTATTGTTTGTTGTTGCCCGACCCGGTGGTTGCCAGCCTCAATGATCTGGATGCCGAGGCGCGTGCAATCTACCTGCTCGATATGGCGCGCCTTGGCGATGCCGTGCTGGCGGCTACCGGTGCCCTGCGCATGAACTACGAGATTCTGGGCAACTCGGAACCGGAGTTGCATTGCCATATTTTCCCGCGTTACGCCTCGGAGCCGGAGGACAAACGCAAGATGCCGGTGTGGTTCTACGACTGGAAAACCGCCATACCTTACGCTGAAGATCAACACGGTGAGTTGCGCAACACGATCGCGCAGTTACTCAAATCCGCCATGGAAGCTGGATGATGCATAGAAATAATCTGGTCCCGGAATTGATGGTGACCGACCTGAACTGCAGCCTTGAGTTCTGGGTCGGTTGTCTGGGGTTCACGGTGGCTTATCAGCGCCTGGAAGACGGCTTCGCGTATCTTGACCTGGACGGCGCCCAGGTGATGCTTGAACAAGTCGACCCACTCGCCAGTCAATGGCTCACGGGGGCGTTGGAACGGCCGTTCGGGCGCGGCATGAACCTGCAAATTGAGGTCGTGGCGGTACATCCGGTTATTCAACGGCTGGAGAGGGCGGCCTATCCCGTGTTCAAGGCCTGCAAAGACGTGTGGTACCGGGCAGGCGAGGTCGAGGTTGGGCAGCGCGAGTTTCTGGTACAGGACCCGGATGGTTATCTGGTAAGACTGGTAGAGCGGCTTGGTGAAAGGACGAGAGACAATGCGTGAGCGCAAGGCGGCACGCCTTTTGGTGATCAGCCCGGCTCGAAAAGTGCTGCTGTTCCGGTTCGTCCACAAGGACGGGGCACTGGCCGGCAGGAATTACTGGGCGACGCCCGGCGGCGGTGTTGAAGCCGGGGAAACCTTTCACACCGCTGCGATCCGTGAGCTGCGCGAAGAGACCGGCATTGTGGTCAGTGACGTACAAGCGCCGGTAGCAGATCGCCGATTTGAGCTGATGCTACCCAGTGGTGAAACGGTGTTGGCCATTGAGCAGTACTTTGTTGTGCAGGCGCAAAACGAGCACCTGTCGCGAGACGAATGGACAGTGCAAGAAGCCCAGGTCATGGCGGATCACCATTGGTGGTCCACCGAGGAGCTGCATTCGACGGCAGACACGGTATGGCCAGAAGGGCTTATCGACATGCTCGCGCAGGCAGGCGTTTTTTAAAGCATGGCCAGGATATCGGCAGTGGCTGTGACCCTGGCGTAATCCATCGCCAGGTTGCTCAGCGACAGTGCATGCACATCCTCGGCAGGCCAGAGGCGGCCCGATAAATCGGCTTGATCAAAGGTGTAGCAGGCGTCCGCCGCCACTGTTACCTCAAAACCCAGGTTGCCGCCGGAGCGCGCCGTAGACTCGACAGAGTTGTTGGTGATCACCCCAACGATCACCAATTGCCGGATCCCACGCACATGCAGCCAACGCTCCAGGCCGGTGGCGGCGAACGCATCCGGGACGTTTTTTTCCACCACATGCTCATGCTTGAGCGGTGCCAGTGCCGGCTGGAACTCACAGCCCGGTTGGCCCGGCCAAAACACCGAGCCTTCGCTGCGGGACATGTGCCGCACATGCACCACGGGGCGATTGGACTGCCGCCATGCACGCTGCAGGTGCTGTATCTGCACCTCGGCGTCGGGGTTATTGCGGCGCCCCAGCGTGGGGTCATTCATGCCTTGCTGCATGTCGATGATCAACAACGCGGCGTTTGTGGCTAGCGGTTCCATGGCACATCCTTTAGCTGGATCAGGCGCGAAACATAGCAGCGATTGGGCGTGCTTAAACAGGTCTATTGTTCGAAGCTCATTTGCACGATGCACATCGATCCAAAGTGGGAGCTGGCTTGCCTGCGATAGCGGTCTATCCGTGCATACATCGGTGACTGACCCATCGCCATCGCAGGCAAGCCAGCTCCCACAGTCGCCGATACTCCCATCGAGCGCTGGTGCCTTCAATCGCCGTGTGAACCTTCCGCTACGGCTTCGTAAGCAATCAGGGCCGATTGAGTGTATTCACATAAGCACTGAACATAGCGGCCATGCCATCGGCATACACCTCGATTTCGGCAGCGGTGCGCGGGCTGAAGGAAAAGTCCTTGCCCACGCAACCCAGCGTGCTGCGGATCAGGTCACACGCCAGTGCGCGGGTTGCGTCGGGCACCTCGGGCAGCAACTCATGCATGAATGTCTCAAAGGCTTGCCGGCCGGCCGCGCGCACTTGCTCCGCTTCCGGCGCATCGCGGTACAGCGGCGCCGCGTCGTGCAGCGCACCGCGCATCAGCGCCTCCTCGCACTCGGAATGGATAAATGCATGCACCAAGGTACGCAGGCGGGTCAGCGGTGCTATTTCGGTTTGTTCGAGGATGTCGCGCAGCATTTGGGTGGTCTGCTGCCATTCATCACTTTGCAGCCGAAACAGGATCGCGGCCTTGTTGGGGAAATATTGATACACCGAGCCGACACTCACGCCGGCTTTTTCCGCGACCCGCGCGGTGGTGAAACGCGTAGCGCCTTCCTTGGCCAAAACCTGAATAGCGGCTTCGAGAATCGCCGCTACCAACTCGGTCGAGCGTGCCTGTTGTGGCTGTTTGCGCGAGGCAATACGGGGAGTCTGGCGGGTGGTCATTTCGGGCTCCGAGCGCTGGGCGAACGCGAATAGCGAAGGCGATGAATCACTCGCATACTTTTAATGCGACGAATTAATCGCATCTTAGTCCCCCTTCGACGGAAATCAATCATGACCACCCTGACCACCGCGCCTCTTGCAGCCCTGATCGAACGCCTCTACGCCCAAGCCAATGCGGCGACCAGCCCGCTCATCGACACTGTGTCGCCGCAAGAGCGCAACCGCCTGATGCACAGCAAAACCGAGTACCTTGAGCTTTACACGATGCTCAAGGATCTGTGGCTGCCCGTCTCGCGTGACACCGGCAACCTGCTCTATATGCTGGCCCGCAGCAGCCATGCAAAAGCTATTGTCGAGTTCGGCACCTCGTTCGGGTTGTCCACCTTGTTCCTGGCTGCCGCACTGCGCGACAACGGCGGCGGCGTGTTGATCGGCAGCGAATTCGAACCGTCAAAGATTGCCCTGGCGCGCGAACATTTCATCGAAGGCGGCGTCAGCGACCTGATCGAGGTACGTGAAGGCGACGCGCTGGTCTCATTGGCTGCAAACCTGCCGCAAACGGTCGACCTGCTGCTGCTCGATGGCGCCAAGTCGCTGTATGGCGATGTGTTGAACCTGGTAGAGAAGCACCTGCGGCCGGGCGCGCTGGTGGTGGCTGACAACACCAACTACTGCCCTGAATACCTGGCGCACGTGCGCGAACCTGGGAACGGCTATCTGTCGGTGCCGTTTGCCGATGATATCGAACTGTCGATCCGCCTCGGCTAAGGTTCAGCGCTTGCTCAATGCCAAGCGCGCGGCGAACAACACGAAGATCATGCCGGTGGTGCGGTCCATCCACCGGATCACCTTTTCCCTGCGCAGGAAACCGGACAGCGGCCGGGTGGCGCCAATCAGCAGCAGTGACCACAGCAGGCCCAGCAGCACATGAATGCTGACCAGGCCAAAGGTCCAGGCAATCAGCGGCTGGCCTTGGGGGATGAATTGCGGCAGGAAGGACACGTAGAAGATGCCCACTTTGGGGTTCAGCACATTGCCCAGCATGCCCTTGAGGAACCAGTTGCCGCCCGGTTTGCCCTCGGCTTTGGCGGGTGACAGTGAGCGGCGTGGGCGCACCAACATGTTCAGGCCCAGCCACGCGAGATAAGCCGCGCCGCAATATTTGAGCAGGTTGTACGCCAGCTCCGACACTGCAATCAAAGCGCCCAGGCCAAACGCCACGGCCGCGCCCCACAGCAAGCAACCGGCGTTGATGCCGAAGGTGGCGTGCAGCGCCTGGCGTTTTCCTTCGACTGTGGCGGTGCGTAGCACCAGCGCGGTATCCAGCCCCGGCGTGAGCGT
>NZ_VBVZ01000162.1 GCF_005863185.1 Pseudomonas edaphica | reverse complement strand
CAGGCGGCGGCGGGGTATTTCGACGGGGTCAGCAAGATCGCCCTGGCAGCCCAAGCTGTGCTGCTCCAGCAAATGACCGAGAACATCGTCAAGGACAACCTGCCGGCCGCTGCCGAAGACGCCTTGGGCGCCTTGGCCACCGACTTGCTGGTGGGCGCCGCTGCCGCCGTGGCCGCCGCCGCGGGTGCGATGGAAGCCGAAGCCGCCAGCGTGGCCATCGACAAGATCGACCAGAGCATCGCCAAGTACGCCGGCACCTTGGCCAACCGGGCTGCGCCAGCGGCCTGAACCGAGCACAACGTTCCAGGGTTCTTCTGGAACGGTGCAACAGCAACTTGAAAGCAACTTTTCTTAAGTGAGGAGCGACATCATGCAGCCTGGAGATATTATTTTTTCGGTGAAGCAAGAAGATGACAGCGCGACGCGCGCGTTCATTCGTGCGGGCCAGTTGGTCAAGGCCAAGGTGTTTTCCCAGGACACGACGTTCCTGAATGTGGTTCATCCGGCGATTGCGGTGAGCGACACCCAGGTGATTGAAAGCGTGGGTGAGGGGCTGTCGCTGACTGACCTCAGCCTTGAAAAGCCCCCGCGTTCGGCGATGGTCTTCTCTTGCGTGAGCAGTGAGTTGGGCGAAGCGGCAGTCGTGGCGGCCAAGCAGTTCTACTTCGACAAGATCAGCGGCGATATCCATGGCCGTTACAGCGTGTGGAACGCGATGATTTCTGCATTCCGGCGCTGGACCTCCAACACCAGCCTGGTCGAGCGCATCAACGAGTCGGTGGCGATTGGCAGCAGCTCGTTCTGTTCCCAGTTCGCGGCCAACTGCTATGAAGTCGGCAACCTCTATAACTCGGCCAACCTGCTGCCGCCGCCGCCGGCGATTTTCGGCAGCCAACCCAGCGCCATTACCCCTGCGGAGTTGGCGACGTTCTGTGATGCCTCGGCGTATTTCTACTTCTCGGGCTTCTGGCAGGACAACGTCGAGGTGCGGCTTTAGCGGCCCTTCAGCCAGCAACGTAGTACCCAAGGAGGCCGTCATGGCTCACCCAGCCACACCCTCAGTGCTGTCCAGCGATGATCGCCTGCGGCTGGAAGCGATGCTGCGCAACCCGCAGATCTTCGCCGGAACGCCCCAGGCCATCGTCGACGAAACCCTCAAGCGCGCCAGCCAGGTGCTTGAGCAGTCCAAGGCCAATGAGCAAGCGCTCAAGGCTGCCGCCGAGCAGCGTGAGGCGGCGCTACGCCAAGTGTTGGACGGCGCGGCCCCGGACAAGGACGCGCAACGCAAGGAAGTGCAGGCCCTGATCCAGGGTTTGATTACGCAGATTGAAGCGGCGCTGGGCCCAACTGCGAAACCTTGAGCTCGCGCGTTTCACAGCGCCTGTTTGGCAACGTTCATTCATGAACACGGAATGCACCGTGTACCCCTATAAGGAAATTGATCATGGCATTTGTTAACGAGCAAATTACCGACGCGGTCACCCAGACCAACGTCAAAGTGGTGGCCGAATCGCCGGCGATGGCGATGAGCACTATCTATCAATCCATGGCGCAGGCCACGGCGATTCTGTTCCAGAACGCTGTGTCGGCCCAGCAGCAGCAAAACACCCTGGCCCAGGCGGCCACCAACCAGGGCGTCATGCAGATCTACAGCGTCGATACCACCGCCGGTGCGGCGGCCACCGAAAAAGTCGCCCAAGGCGGCGTCTCGGATAACCTCACCAGCCTGTTGACTGTGCTCAAGTCCTTCCAGCCTTAAGCACTCAGCGATAACGGATGTTGTTCTTTCTCACACCAGGAGTTTCAACCATGAGCACAGTCAGCCCGCAAATCACCGATGCCGTCACCCAGACCAACGTCAAGGTCGTTGCCGAATCGCCAGCGATGGCCATGAGCACGATCTATCAATCCATGGGCCAGGCCACGGCGATCCTGTTCCAGAACTCGGTCTCGGCCCAACAGCAACAAAACACCCTGGCCCAGGCCGCCACCAACCAAGGCGTGATGCAGATCTACAGCGTCGACACCACCGCTGGCGCTGCGGCCACCGAAAAAGTCGCCCAAGGTGGCGTGGCCGACAACTTGACCAGCCTGTTGGCCGTGCTCAAGTCGTTCCAACCGTAAGTTGCAAGGCCCAACAGCCCCGGCGCCCACAAGGCACCGGGGCTGTTGTCGTTTGTGCGCTTGATCTGAAAGATGCATCAAATGCGCCGTTTTCGTTCTTTTTTTCGAACAGACTATTGCCCTGTACCCCCATTGATCCTAGGATTCGTTTGAGATTTCAAACGCTCTGTCTCCCGTGCGCTATTTCACTTATCTCGCGTGCTGGGGCTGATTTCCCTGACGGCAGCCCACAAGGCGCCTTTCAACAACTCTAATTCGCTCCGCGTGCGCGCGGTGCTGTTAAGGAAAGCCGACATGCAGCTCAAAGATACCCAGTTGTTCCGCCAACAAGCCTTTATCGATGGCGCTTGGGTCGATGCGGACAACGGTCAAACCATCAAGGTCAACAACCCGGCCACGGGCGAAATTCTCGGCACCGTGCCGAAGATGGGCGCGGCTGAAACCCGCCGCGCCATCGAAGCCGCCGACAAGGCCCTGCCGGCCTGGCGTGCACTCACCGCCAAGGACCGCGCCAACAAGCTGCGTCGCTGGTTTGAGCTGATCATCGAGAACCAGGACGACTTGGCGCGCCTGATGACCCTGGAGCAGGGCAAGCCGCTGGCCGAGGCCAAAGGCGAAATCGTCTACGCCGCTTCCTTTATCGAGTGGTTCGCCGAAGAGGCCAAGCGCGTCTACGGTGATGTGATTCCTGGCCACCAGCCGGACAAGCGCCTGATCGTGATCAAACAACCGATCGGCGTTACCGCGGCCATCACGCCGTGGAACTTCCCGGCCGCGATGATCACCCGTAAAGCCGGCCCGGCGCTGGCCGCCGGTTGCACCATGGTGCTCAAGCCGGCTTCGCAAACCCCATTTTCGGCGTTCGCTCTGGCTGAGCTGGCCCAGCGTGCGGGCATTCCAAAAGGCGTGTTCAGCGTGGTTTCCGGCAGCGCCGGTGATATCGGCAGCGAGCTGACCAGCAACCCGATCGTGCGTAAATTGTCCTTCACCGGCTCCACCGAAATCGGTCGCCAGCTGATGGCCGAATGCGCCAAGGACATCAAGAAAGTCTCGCTGGAGCTGGGCGGCAACGCGCCGTTTATTGTGTTCGACGACGCCGACCTCGATAAGGCCGTCGAAGGCGCGATCATCTCCAAGTACCGCAACAACGGCCAGACCTGCGTCTGCGCCAACCGCCTGTACATCCAGGATTCGGTGTACGACGCGTTCGCCGAAAAACTCAAAGTCGCCGTGGCCAAACTCAAGATCGGCAACGGTCTGGAAGAAGGCACCACCACTGGCCCGCTGATCGACGAAAAAGCCGTGGCGAAGGTTCAGGAGCACATTGCCGATGCTCTGAGCAAAGGTGCCAAGCTGTTGGCCGGTGGCAAAGTGATGGAAGGCAACTTCTTTGAGCCGACCATTCTGGTCAACGTGCCCAAAGACGCTGCTGTTGCCAAGGAAGAAACCTTCGGCCCACTGGCGCCGCTGTTCCGCTTCAAAGACGAAGCCGAAGTGATCGCGATGTCCAATGACACCGAGTTCGGCCTGGCTTCCTACTTCTATGCGCGCGACCTGGGCCGTGTGTTCCGTGTGGCTGAAGCCCTGGAATACGGCATGGTTGGCGTCAACACCGGGTTGATCTCCAACGAAGTGGCGCCGTTCGGCGGCATCAAGGCTTCGGGCCTGGGCCGTGAAGGCTCCAAGTACGGGATCGAGGATTACCTGGAAATCAAATACCTCTGCCTGGGCATCTAAGCTCGGCACGAGATGCAGCAAACGCAGAGGGCACGAGAGCGCTGACCCTTTGCGTGTTTGAAGACGTTATTCGTAGTGGCCGGGAAAGCTGTGGCAGTCGATCATCGCATGCTGCCGTAGTTGCCTCCCCGCCACGTATTCCTTGGACCACGCCACCCGATGAGTGGCGAATGAGGACTTTATGAGCAAGACCAACGCATCCCTGATGAAACGCCGCGAAGCCGCTGTACCGCGCGGTGTTGGCCAGATTCACCCGATCTTCGCCGAATCCGCGAAGAACGCCACCGTGACCGACGTTGAAGGTCGCGAGTTCATCGACTTCGCCGGCGGTATCGCCGTGCTGAACACCGGCCACGTGCACCCGAAAATCATCGCGGCCGTGACCGAGCAACTGAACAAGCTGACTCACACCTGCTTCCAGGTGCTGGCTTACGAGCCTTACGTGGAGCTGTGCGAAAAGATCAACGCCAAGGTGCCAGGTGATTTCGCCAAGAAAACCCTGCTGGTCACCACCGGTTCCGAAGCGGTCGAAAACGCCGTGAAAATCGCCCGCGCCGCCACTGGCCGTGCTGGCGTAATCGCGTTTACCGGCGCTTACCACGGCCGCACCATGATGACCTTGGGCCTCACTGGTAAAGTCGTGCCGTACTCGGCCGGCATGGGCCTGATGCCAGGCGGCGTATTCCGCGCACTGTTCCCGAACGAACTGCACGGCGTGAGCGATGATGACGCTATCGCCAGCATCGAACGCATCTTCAAAAACGATGCCGAGCCGCGTGACATCGCTGCGATCATCATCGAGCCGGTGCAGGGCGAAGGCGGTTTCTACGTCGCGCCTAAATCCTTCATGAAGCGCCTGCGCGAACTGTGCGACAAGCACGGCATCCTGCTGATCGCCGACGAAGTGCAAACCGGTGCCGGCCGTACCGGTACGTTCTTCGCCATGGAACAGATGGGCGTGGCTGCCGACCTGACCACCTTCGCCAAATCCATCGCTGGCGGCTTCCCGCTGGCCGGTGTGTGCGGCAAGGCTGTATACATGGATGCCATTGCGCCAGGCGGCCTGGGCGGCACTTATGCCGGTAGCCCGATTGCTTGCGCTGCTGCGCTGGCGGTGATGGAAGTGTTCGAAGAAGAGCACCTGCTGGACCGCTGCAAGGCGGTTGGCGAGCGCTTGGTGACGGGCCTCAAAGCCATTCAAGCCAAGTACCCGGTGATCGGCGAAGTGCGTGCCCTGGGCGCGATGATCGCGGTTGAGCTGTTCGAAGATGGCGACAGCCACAAGCCAAACGCCGCTGCCGTGGCTTCCGTGGTGGCCAAGGCGCGTGACAAGGGCCTGATCCTGCTGTCTTGCGGTACCTACGGCAACGTGTTGCGCGTACTGGTCCCGCTGACCTCGCCGGACGAGCAGTTGGACAAAGGCTTGGCGATCATCGAAGAGTGCTTCTCCGAGCTGTAAGCGGAGGCTGACTTGATCGACAGAAAAAACCCGCCTCGGCGGGTTTTTTTGTGCCCGCTGCAGCACATTCAGGCCATGTTCATTGTACGCAGGCGGCGTGATTGTCTAAGGTGCAAGTATTGCCGATGGAGCGTGCTGGATGACTGCTGTTGATTTACCCGCTGTACCCCGCGTGTTGATTGCCGAGGCGGACCCTTGGTCGCGGGACCTGCTCAAGCAAGTGTTGTTGAATGTGCGCTGCGACGCGCGGCTGGATGTGTGTGCCGATGGCCAGGAAGCGGCCACGCTGTTGCGAGACAAAACCTACGACCTGATCCTGGCGGATTGGGAACTGCCGGGCGTCGATGGCCTGAGCCTGCTGCGCAGCGTGCGCCAGAAGCGCCGTTCGCTGCCGTTTATTCTGCTGAGCAGTCGCAATGACAGCGCCAGCGTGCGCGAAGCCTTGCCTCTGGCGCCCACGGCGTATCTGACCAAACCCCTGAACATGGAAGGCCTGACCCAGCGCCTGCAAGACCTGCTGCTCGATGAAGGCGAAAGTGTGTATTGCGAGATACCGCCGCTGGCGCCCGGTATGGCCTTGCCAGTGTTCCTGGAACGCCGCCGCGACGTCTGTGATGGCGCGCCGCTGCGGGTCGATGTGAAAGCCGCCGTGCAACACAGCCTGGCGCCGGACGGCCTGGACCTCAAGCAACTGGAAGATCAGGTAAAAACCGACCCGCAAATCACCGCTGTGCTGATCGCCGCCGCCAACAGCGCCGGCCATCACGGCACGCCGGTGCAGACCCTGGCCGCTGCACTGCAAAAGCTCGCCGCCGGGCAGAGCATGAACCTGATCCTGGGCCTGGCGCTCAAGCACAACGTGGTGCTGGGTGACCCGGCGCTGGTGGCCTACGCCGAGCGCCACTGGCAGTTGTCCCAGGACACCGCCGACTACGGCCGCCGCCTGGCGCGCATGCTGGAACTGGACCACGAACGTTGCTACTGCGCGGGCATTCTGCATCGGCTGGGTGACTTGGCGTTGTTACGCTGCCTGGAAGACTGGCGCCTGGGTGGCGGGGCGCTGGATGACGAGGCAATCGGTGAGTCCCTCGACACCTTTGGCGCCGCCTATGGCTCGGCGTTGCGCACGCGCTGGCGCTTGCCGCTGGAGTTGCGGCAGTTGATTGCGGCGACCTATTCACTCGAGGGTGGGGTGTATTCGCGCGACGCGCTGGTGGTGAACCTGGCGGCGCAAATGGCGCGTCTGACCGAGCATGAAGGGTTGGAAGCGCTGGCCAAGAGCAAGACGGCCAGGTTACTCAAGGTGGGCTTGTCGGAGCTGACGCGGGTGCGCAAAACCTAGCGGGCAACGAAGTTCAGGTCTGGGAGCGGGCTTGTGTGGGAGCCGGGCTTGCCCGCGATAGCATCAACTCGGTACCCCTGATAGACCGAGGTGCCGGCATCGCAGGCAAGCCAGCTCCCACACAAGCCAGCTCCCAACCAGGCCGGTTCCCATTGCTTGATCGAGTTCTAGCCCTCTATGACGCGGTTTTTGCCTTGGCGCTTGGCCTCGTACATGGCGGCATCGGCCCGTGCGAACAGGCTGTCCAGGGTTGAGTCGTCTTCACGCAGGTTGGCCAGGCCTTGGCTGACGGTCACGGTAAACTCCCGGCCTTCATAGCTGAAACTCAGGGCCTGGATTTCCTTGCCGAGCCGTTCGGCTACCTGCAACGCCATGTGCGGCGCACAGCCAGGCAGTACCGCAGCGAACTCTTCGCCGCCAATGCGCCCGAACAGGTCGCCACGGCGCAGCACGCCGCGACCGCTCTCGGCGATACGCCGCAGCACCTGGTCGCCTTCCAGGTGGCCGTAGCTGTCGTTGACGTCTTTGAAGTCATCGATGTCCAGCAGCAGGAACGCCAGCGGGGCGCTTTGGGCGCAGGCGCTGTCGAACGCCTGGTTGGCGCATTCGAAAAAGTGCCTGCGGTTGCTGCTTTGGGTCAGCACATCAGTGGTGGCGAGTCGGTGCAGCTCCAACTCCATGTGCTTTTTTTCGGTGATGTCTTCGGCCATGCCCACCACAATCAACGGCTTGCCGGGTTCGACCTGTTGGTTGATATAGCACTTGTCGCTCAGCCAGCGAATCTGCCCGTCGGCGGTGATGATGCGGTACTCGCGGTCCTCCACGGCGCCGTCTTCCAACACCCGGGCCAGGCTGTGTTCGGCGTAATCGAGGTCTTCGGGGTGAATGCTGTTGCGCCATTCGCGGTGGTCGGCGAGCAGTAAACCTGCGGATCGGCCGAACACCCGCTCGTAGGCCGGGCTCACGTACAACACACGCCGGGTTTCCCAATCGATGGCCCACAGCACGGCATTCACGCTGACCAACAGTGAACTGAGCAGTTGTTCACGCTCACTCAGCCGTTCGACTTCACCTTGGGCATGCATCAGCGCCAGCAGGGTGGCCGCCGCAGCCGGGCGTGGGTGCTCAGCGACGGGCGCATCGGTTGAATAAGGCTTTTCGGGAACCATCGGCACAACTCTCTCTGGGCTCGCCGCAGGATGGAGCAGCGGTCAGTGCAAGGGCCACCATGATGGCGAAGTGTTCCTTGAGAGAGGGGATTTGCGGTGAAGTTCCGTGAACGGGCTGACTAAGAAATGGCGTCAGAAACCAGTATGCAGAGCGCGGGCTTACTGTGGCGAGCGGGCTTGCCCCGCGTTGGGGCGCGCAGCGGCCCCAATAAAAACACCGCGTTCTGCCAGGCAGGGCGCGGTGTTTGGTTTCAGGGCTGCTTCGCAGCCCAACGCAGGGCAAGCCTGCTCGCCACAGCAAGCCCGCTCACCACTAGACCGTGTCAGACCGCTGCAGGGCGCAGCGAGTAGGTCTTCAGTTGGTGGGCAAAATCGCGCAGGGACTGAATGCCGCTGGCCTCAGCCTCATGCACCCATTCCTTGATCGCGGCCAGCATGTCGTGGCCATTGGTGCTGGTCTTCAGCCAGATCTGCTGCAGCGCCAGGCGCTTCTCGTAGATCACTGTCAGCGCGTGGCTGTGTTCGAGCATGCTCTGGATGCGCACGTGGTGGCGGTCATCCAGCAGGCTGGTTTCACGTGACAACAGGCGCTTGGCGCGGTGGAACTGGTGGCGTACCGAATGATCGACCTTTTCCAGCTCCTGCTTGACCAGTGGGCCAATCACCAACTTGCGGTACTGGGCCATGATCTGGAAGCGGTTGTTGAGGATCGCCATGGCGGTGTCCATATCCAGGTGGCCTTTGCCTTCCACGCGGTGCGCGATCGGCGCGACGCGCTGCACCTTGGCCAGGCGCAGGAAGCTGAACACTTTGATCCACGCCCAACCCAGGTCGAACTCCCACTTCTTCACCGACAGCTTGGCCGAGTTCGGGTAAGTGTGGTGGTTATTGTGCAGCTCTTCGCCGCCAACAATGATGCCCCACGGCACCAGGTTGGTGGCGGCGTCACGGCACTCAAAGTTGCGATAACCGACCGCATGGCCAAGGCCGTTGATCACACCGGCGGCCCAGAACGGGATCCACATCATCTGGATCGCCCAGATGGTGATGCCAATGGTGCCGAACAGCAGGAGGTCGATGACCCCCATGATCGCCACGCCCAGCAGCGGGTATGGCGTATAGATTTTGCGTTCGATCCAGTCGTCCGGGCAGTTTTTGCCGTAGATGCGCAGGGTCTCGGGGTTCTCGGCCTCGGCGCGGTACAGCTCGGCGCCTTTGCGCAGCACGGTGGACAAACCCTTGATGACCGGGCTGTGCGGGTCGTCGACGGTTTCGCACTTGGCGTGGTGCTTGCGGTGGATGGCGGTCCACTCGCGGGTGTTCTGCGCCGTGGTCAGCCACAGCCAGAAGCGGAAGAAGTGTTTCAGGCCGGCATTGAGCTCCAGGGAGCGATGGGCTGAATAACGGTGCAGATAGACCGTGACCCCAACAATGGTCACGTGGGTCATCAACAGCGTGACTGCCACCAGTTGCCAGGCTGACAGGTCAAGAAAACCGT
This sequence comes from Pseudomonas edaphica, assembly GCF_005863185.1. Taxonomy (GTDB): domain Bacteria; phylum Pseudomonadota; class Gammaproteobacteria; order Pseudomonadales; family Pseudomonadaceae; genus Aquipseudomonas; species Aquipseudomonas edaphica. The sequence goes on along the minus strand of NZ_VBVZ01000162.1, from coordinate 2,142 downwards.
TGTACCACATAGGCTGTATGGCCCTCAGATAAAGAAAAAAACAGCTCACGCATTATCACTAAGCCTACAGAGAAAACCAGCCGCCCTTTCAGATAGGAGTGACTGGATGTTTCTTATTCTATAATCCGCAGCGTTTGTAGGGCGATTTTGTTTTTTGGGTAAGGATTACTGACCATATGCTGTTTTCGTACCGAGGTGCCCTGCGGGTGGGGCTGGTATACCTGCTGGTTTCCATTGTGTGGCTCCAGCTCAGCAACCACCTATTGATCAACTTTCTCGATGACCCGAGGCAGTTAGGACGTTGGTTGCAGGCGCGCGGTTATGTGTGGGTGGCCCTCAGCGCGTGGGTCATTTACCTGATCTGTGCCCGTTTTGCCCGCACCCATCGGTTGCAGCAACCCTTGAAAGAAAACCATGAACGCCTGCAACAGGCCGCCGCCGTGTTCGATTGCACCCGTGAAGGCGTACTGGTCACCGACGCCCATGGGCTGATCGTGCATGTGAATCGGGCCTTTATGGAGATCACCGGCTACAGCCGAGAGGACGTGATGGGCGAACGGCCGAGCCTGTTCAAGTCCGGACGCCATTCGTCGAATTTTTATCAACAGATGTTCCAGACCCTCGAACGCACCGGCGAGTGGAGCGGCGAAATCTGGAACCGGCGTAAAAGCGGTGAGATTTATCCACAGTGGCAAACCATCCGAGTTATCCACAATGACCAGGGCCAGGTCAGCCATTACGTCGCGGTGTTTTCCGACATCAGCGCCATCAAGGACTCCGAGCACGAACTGGCGCACCTGGCCCACCACGACCCGCTCACCGACTTGCCCAACCGCCTGCTGTTCACCGACCGCGCCGAGCAGGCGCTGGCCTCGGCGCAAGTGCACAAACGCGGCTGCGCGTTGCTGTTGATGGACCTGGACCACTTCAAGATCATCAACGACAGCCTCGGCCATAATGTCGGTGACCAGCTGCTCAAGGCCGTTGGCGAGCGGTTAAAGGGCCTGTTCGGCCCCGGCGTGACCCTGGCGCGCCTCGGTGGCGATGAGTTCGCCGTGCTGGCCGAAAGTTGTCCACAGGTGGTGCAGGCTGCCGCGCTGGCACAGCGCATGCTCGATGCGATGAAAGAGCCGTTTGTGTTCGACGGCAACCAGTTGTTTATCAGCGCCAGCATCGGAATCAGTCTGTTTCCCAGTGATGCCCTGAGCGCCGAACAACTGCTGCGCAATGCCGACTCCGCGCTGTTCAAAGCCAAGAGCGCCGGCCGCGAAGGTTATGCGCTGTACACCGAAGAACTGACGGCCCACGCCCAGCACCGCGTGGAAATCGCCAGCGAACTGCGCCGCGCCCTCGATCAGCAAGAGCTGCGTGTGTACTACCAGCCCGTGCACGACCTGCAAGACAGTCGTCTGGTCGGCGTCGAAGCCCTGGTGCGCTGGCAACACCCTGAGCGCGGCCTGGTGCCGCCGGGTGAATTTATCCCGATTGCCGAGCGCACCGGGCTGATTGCCGATATCGATGCCTGGGTGATGGACCAGGCCTGCCGCCAGATGGGCCAATGGCTGGCCGATGGCGCGCCGTTGAGCTTTATTGCGGTGAATGTCTCCAGCCGTTTGTTTGCCCGGCGTGAACTGTATGAGCAAGTCGCCCAGGTGCTGCACACCACCGGCCTTGACCCGGCTTATCTGGAGCTTGAGGTCACCGAAAGCGCCGTGATGGAAGACCCCGAAGTCGCCCTTGAGCAATTGCACCGCCTGCGCGAGCTGGGCCTGCGCCTGGCGATTGACGACTTTGGTACCGGTTATTCGTCATTGCTGCGCCTCAAGCGCCTGCCGGTGCAGAAGCTCAAGATCGACCAGGGTTTTGTCGCCGGCTTGCCGTGGGATGAAGACGACGCGGCGATTGTGCGCGTGGTGATCGCGTTGGCAAAAAGCATGGGCATGCAGGTGCATGCTGAAGGCATTGAGCAGGTGGAGCAGGCGCGGTTTTTGTTGGAGCAAGAGTGTGATTTGGCGCAAGGGTATTGGTTTGGCCGGCCGGTGCCGGCGAAAGAAATGGATTGGGCCAGGGCACCCTCTATCCGCATGTGAAATGCAGGCCAATGTGGGAGCCGGGCTTGCCCGCGATGAGGCAGTATCAGTC
>NZ_VBVZ01000161.1 GCF_005863185.1 Pseudomonas edaphica | reverse complement strand
GGATCAACTGGCGTTGGAAAGCCATCAGAAAATGGCCGCGTCCTACGCCGAAGGCTGGCACAACGATTTGCTTACTCCGTTTCTCGGCCTGACCCGCGACAATAACCTGCGCCCCGACCTGACCCTGGAAAAACTCGCCAACCTTAAACCGGCGTTCGAGCGCAGTGAAAAGGGCACGCTCACCGCCGGTAACTCCACGCCACTGACCGACGGCGCCTCCTTGGTGCTGCTGGGCAGTGAAGCCTGGGCCAAGGAACGTGGCTTGCCGATTCTTGCTTACTTGCGCGATGGCGAAGCGGCGGCTGTGGATTTCGTCAACGGCGCCGAAGGCCTGCTCATGGCACCGGTGTACGCAGTGCCACGCTTGCTGGCGAGAAATGGCCTGACACTCCAGGATTTTGACTACTACGAGATTCACGAAGCCTTTGCTGCCCAAGTTTTGTGCACGCTCAAGGCCTGGGAAGACCCGGAGTATTGCAGGACGCGTCTGGGGCTCGACGCGCCGCTGGGCGCCATTGATCGCAGCCGGCTCAACGTCAAAGGCAGCTCATTGGCGGCCGGCCACCCGTTTGCCGCCACAGGCGGGCGCATCGTCGCCAACCTGGCCAAATTGCTCGACGCGGCGGGCAAGGGCAGAGGGCTGATTTCGATCTGCGCCGCTGGCGGCCAGGGCGTGACGGCGATTATCGAACGCTGAATGCCGACGAAATTGGCATATTGAGTGCATTCTTCAGCGGTCAGAGGTCGGTAGCCCCTCCCACCGGCGCGCCGATTGCCGTATAACGAGTGCCATACGCGTATTTGGTAATAAAGGACCCACAATAAAAGCTGATGAAGACTCCTAAACGCATTGAACCCCTGATCGAAGACGGTCTGGTCGACGAAGTGCTGCGCCCTCTCATGAGCGGTAAAGAAGCAGCTGTTTATGTGGTGCGCTGCGGCAATGAATTGCGTTGCGCCAAGGTTTACAAGGAGGCGAATAAACGAAGTTTTCGTCAGGCATCCGAATACCAGGAAGGCCGTAAGGTTCGTAACAGCCGCCAGGCCCGGGCCATGGCGAAAGGCTCCAAGTTCGGCAAGAAAGAAACCGAAGACGCTTGGCAAAACGCCGAAGTGGCGGCGTTGTTCCGCCTCGCCGGCGCGGGCGTTCGCGTGCCTCAGCCGTTCGACTTCCTGGAAGGCGTGCTGCTGATGGAACTGGTGGCCGACGAGTACGGCGATGCAGCGCCGCGTCTTAACGACGTAACGCTGGAGCCGGACCAGGCGCGCGAATATCACGCCTTCCTGATTTCCCAGATCGTGCTGATGCTGTGTACTGGCCTGGTGCACGGTGACCTGTCCGAGTTCAACGTACTGCTCACGCCGACCGGCCCGGTGATCATCGACCTGCCCCAGGCAGTGGATGCGGCGGGCAACAACCACGCATTCAGCATGCTGGAGCGGGATGTGGGCAACATGGCTTCCTACTTCGGACGTTTTGCCCCGGAGTTGAAGAAGACCAAGTACGCCAAGGAAATGTGGGCACTGTACGAAGCCGGCACCTTGCACCCGGCCAGCGTGTTGACCGGCGAGTTTGATGAGCCGGAAGAGCTGGCGGATGTGGGCGGTGTGATCCGCGAAATCGAAGCGGCGCGGCTGGATGAAGAGCGCAAGCAAGCGGTTCGGGCGGCGGATGATGCGCCACCGAGCAAGACTGCGGAAGAACCGCCGCCGCCTTGGATGCAGTGATCTCCCGGCAATTGGAGATCTAAAAAGTGTGGGAGCTGGCTTGTTGTGGGAGCTGGCTTGCCTGCGATGCAGACACCTCGGTATGTCAGTTAAATCGCGGTGATGCAATCGCAGGCAAGCCAGCTCCCACATAAGGCAGCCGCCACATAAGCCTGTTCCCATATTTGTTTTGTGCAGAGCTGATCAGGCGCAACAGCTGCCCGACGCCAACTCCTTGAGAATCGGGCAATCCGGCCGATGGTCACCCTGGCAGTGTTCCACCAGGTCCTGCAACGTGTCGCGCAATTGCCCCAGCTCCAGAATCTTCTGGTTCAACGCCTCGATATGCTGGCGCGCCAGGGCTTTTACGTCGGCGCTGGCCCGCTGACGGTCTTGCCACAGGGTCAGCAGCTTGCCGACTTCTTCCAACGAAAACCCCAGATCCCGCGAGCGTTTGATAAACGCCAGCGTGTGCAAGTCATCGCTGCCATACACGCGGTAGCCGCTGTCGGTGCGGTGCGCGGCTTTGAGCAGGCCGATGGATTCGTAGTAGCGAATCATCTTGGCGCTCAGCCCGCTCTGGCGGGCGGCTTGGCCTATGTTCATGGGCGCTTGTCCTCCAATTGCTCCGGTTTCCAAATGCTCGGTTTCCAGGTTTTCAACAATAACGCATTGCTCACCACGCTGACGCTGGACAAGGCCATGGCCGCACCTGCGAGCACCGGGTTGAGCAGGCCAAAGGCAGCCAGCGGAATGCCGATCAAGTTATACACAAAGGCCCAGAACAGGTTCTGGCGGATTTTCGCGTAGGTCTTGCGGCTGATCTCCAGGGCGGCCGGCACCAGGCGCGGGTCGCCGCGCATCAGCGTGATGCCGGCGGCATGCATGGCCACATCGGTGCCGCCGCCCATGGCGATGCCGATATCGGCAGCCGCCAGGGCCGGAGCGTCGTTGATGCCATCGCCGACCATGGCGACTACGCCAGTCTTTTTCAGCTCGGCCACCGTCGCGGCCTTGTCGGCTGGCAGCACTTCGGCGTGTACATCATCGATGCCCAGCGCCAGGGCGACCACGCGGGCACTGCCGCGATTATCGCCGGTGAGCAAGTGGCTGCTGATGTGCTGAGCCTTGAGTTGTTCCACGGCTTCCAATGCGCCGGGCTTGAGGGTGTCGCCAAACGCAAACAGCCCCAACACGCGTGGTTGTGCGCCTTGTTCAATCAACCACGACAAGGTGCGGCCTTCGGCTTCCCAGGCGTTGGCAGACTCGGCCAGCTCACCTGCGCTCAAGCCGTTCTCTTCGAGCATGCGGCGGTTGCCCAAGGCCAGTTCACGGCCATCCAAAGTGCCAGCAATGCCGCGTCCGGTCAGCGATTGGCTGGCACTCACGTCCGCCACGATCAGCCCTTTTTCACCACACGCATCCAGCACGGCCTTGGCCAACGGGTGCTCGCTGCCGCGTTGCAAGGCGCCAGCCTGTTGCAGCAATAAATCTTCATTGCCATCCACCGCGGCCAGGTGCGCAATTTTTGGCGCGCCGGAGGTGAGTGTGCCGGTCTTGTCGAACACCACCGCGCTGACGGCATGGGCACGTTCCAGCGCTTCGGCGTCCTTGATCAGAATGCCATAGCGAGCGGCGACGCCGGTGCCGGCCATGATGGCGGTCGGCGTGGCCAGGCCCAGGGCGCATGGGCAAGCGATCACCAGTACCGCGACGGCATTGATGATCGCGGTTTCCAGTGAAGCGCCGTACAACCACCACCCCACCAGCGTAACCAAGGCCAGCACCAGCACGGCCGGCACAAAGACCTGGCTGACTTTATCCACCAGTTTCTGGATCGGTGCCTTGGCAGCCTGGGCGTCTTCCACCAGACGGATGATTCGCGCCAGCACACTTTCTGCACCCAGCGCCTGGGTGCGTACCAGCAAACGGCCTTCGCCATTAATGGCGCCGCCGGTGATCTTGTCACCCGGCTGTTTCGGCACCGGCAGGCTCTCGCCGCTGATCAAGGCCTCGTCGGCGTGGCTTTGGCCGTCCACCACTTCGCCGTCCACCGGGAAGCGCTCGCCAGGTTTGACCAGCACCAGGTCGTCGAGCTTCAGCGCAGTGATGGCGACGTCTTCTTCACGGCCTTCAAACACGCGAATCGCGCGTTCCGGGCGCAGGGCTTCGAGGGCACGGATGGCGCTGGCGGTCTGGCGCTTGGCGCGGCTTTCGAGGTATTTACCCAGCAACACCAGGGCGATCACCACGGCTGAGGCTTCGAAATACAGGTGCGGCATAGTGCCCACGGGCGCCGTGAGCCATTCATAAATGCTCAGGCCATAGCCGGCGCTGGTGCCGATGGCCACCAGCAGGTCCATATTGCCAGCACCGGCGCGCACGGCTTTCCAGGCGGCTATATAGAAGCGTGCGCCAAAGATGAATTGCACGGGAGTGGCCAGCGCGAATTGCACCCAGGCCGGGAGCATCCAATGCAGGCCGAACGGCTCCACCAGCATCGGCAGCACCAATGGCAGCGCCAACGCGATGGCCAACAACAACGACCAGCGCTCGTGGTGCAGACGCTGGGCCTGTTTAGCGTCGGTGACGGTCTCGCTTTGCGGCAGGGTGGCGGTGTAGCCGGCCTTGTCGACGGCGGCGATCAGCACGCCGGGGTCCATCTGGCCGAGTACTTCGATGTGGGCACGTTCGTTGGCCAGGTTGACGCTGACGCTTTGCACCCCCGGCACCTTGCCCAGCGCGCGCTCGACACGCCCGGCACAGCTGGCGCAGGTCATGCCGCTGATGGGCAGGTCAAAGGTGGTGGATCCATTCATGGGGCAGTCCTCCAGAGAAGTTGCCCCTAGCATCAACCTTGACCTGCGGGGAAGGTCAAGCGCCTTTAATACTCCAGTGCGGCGGGTTTAAGGTACATACCGTCCGGGCCTTGGGCGATACGCAGTTTGCGTATGTCTCCGGCCTTCAACGTGATGTTCTGCGCAGGCGGTGCGAGCATGCCCGGCAGGCAACCTGGCGATTGACCCGGCAGCAGCTTGAGGCGCAGCGACACATTGCCCGCCGGCAAGTTGAACGAGGTGGCCTGTTCCTGGAACAGGCGCCCGGCCAACTGGTCCTGGATATACAGGCCGATTTCGCAATTGGTCGGCACTTCCAGGCGCTCGCGGGAAATGATCAACACCGCATAGTCCTGGTCCGCGTACGCCATGGGCGCAGCGGCGGACAGGCTCAACAGGCCGATAAGGCTAAAAAACGACCAGCGCATGGCGAATGCTCCGTGGTTCAAATCCAAGATGCATGAAGCTTGGCCGAGGCAACGCTGGAATACCAGCCCGGTCGCAATTTTGAGCGCTTGACCTTGCCATCGTGGCAAGGTCGAGACTGGCCCCAACCTCATCAAAGGAGTCATGTCATGCAAGTATTCAGTGTTGAAGGGATGACCTGCGGCCATTGTGTTCGGGCGGTCACTCAAGCAGTACACAGCCAGGACCCGGCGGCGAGCGTCAACGTCAACCTGGCCGCCAAGGAAGTCGGGGTTGAAAGCCGGCTGTCCGACGAGCAAGTCATCGCGCTGATCACCGAAGAAGGCTACAGCGCCAAGCTCGCGTAAAATTTCCGATAGTTAGCGAGCTATCGTAATGTTCATCACACCCAAGCGCGGCTAGACTGTCGGGCTGCCGACTCACTTGGGTGTCTGATGAACCTCCGCATAATCCTGATTCTGGGCGCCTTGAGCGCCTTCGCGCCGTTGGCGATCGATTTTTACCTGCCGGGCTTTCCGGCGATGGCCACCGCCTTTGCCACCGACGAAAAACACATCCAGCTGACCCTCGCCGTGTATTTCGGCGGCCTGGCCATCGGCCAATTGATCTACGGGCCGCTGGCGGATCGCTTTGGCCGGCGCGTGCCGCTGCTCAGTGGCGTGACCCTGTTTACCCTGGCGTCCTTCGCCTGCGCCTACGCGCCGTCCCTGGACTGGTTGATCGGCGCGCGTTTTGTGCAAGCCCTTGGCGGCTGCGCGGGCATGGTGATTTCGCGGGCGGTGGTCAGCGACAAATGTGATGCCGTGGGCTCGGCCAAAGTCTATTCGCAGCTGATGCTGGTGACCGGCCTGGCGCCGATCCTCGCGCCGTTGGCGGGTGGGGTGATGGTCGGCCTGTGGGGCTGGCAGTCGATTTTCCTCGCGTTGTCGATTTTCAGCGTGATGGCGGCCATCGCCGTGGCGGTCGGGTTGCCGGAAACCTTGCCGGCCGATAAGCCGCGTCAACCGCTGTCCGGCTCGCTGAGCCGCTATGTCAGCCTGTTGTCGGACCGGGTTTATCTGGGCTACGCCCTCACCGGTGGTATCTCGATTGCCGGGATGTTTGCCTACATCGCCGGTTCCCCGTTCGTCTTTATCAAACTCTATGGCGTGCCCGCCGAGCATTACGGCTGGGTATTTGGCTCCAATGCCGCCGGCTTTATCCTGGTAGCGCAGCTTAATGCGCGGTTGCTGGCCAAGCGTGGCCCGGCGTTTCTGCTGTCGCGCACCGTGTGGGTCTACGTGGCGGCGGCGTTGACGCTGTTGGCCATTGCCGCGCTGCGTACCGAGGCGTTATGGCCGTTACTGGTGCCGCTGTTTATCTGCATCGCCAGCCTGGGCTGCATTTTGCCCAACACCTCGGCGTGTGCCATGGCCGGGCAGGGTGCACGGGCCGGCAGCGCCTCGGCATTGCTCGGTTGCATTCAGTTTGGTGTGGCGGCAGGCGCGGCGTCCTTGGTCGGCGTGTTGCACGACGGCACGGCGATGCCGATGGCGATGGTCATCAGCTTGTGCGGTGTATTGGCGGTGACGATTGCGGTGTCGACCCAGCGCCTGCAACGGGCGAGGGCCGCGCAGGCGCAGGTCTGAGGTGCTAATCAGCCGGCGGCGGAGCGTTGCTGGCTGAGGGGAATGTGGTGGGGCGCCTGGATGCGGGCTTGCAGGGTGTCGGCAAAGGCGCGGGCCTCGGCCTCACTGCGGAAGGTGAAGGCGTCACCGTCGAGGCTGACCTGCCATTTGTTGCCTGGGGATTTTGCTAACGCTCTTATCAGGATCTTCATTGCTGACTTCCTCACGTAAAAGAATCGTGGCAAAGGCGGCCAATATAAACCTGAATGCGTTCGCAAATATGACAAAGATCAACTCTCTGACTAGCGGTGTCGTCCATTACTCACATGAATAATGGACGACTCTGACAGCTACTTGTTAGAACCCTTCCAATACGATCTTGCCCTTGGCCTTGCCGCTTTCCAGCAGCGCATGGGCGCGGCGCAGGTTGGCTGCGTTGATCACGCCGAAGTGCTCGCCCACCGTGGTTTTCAAGGTGCCGGCGTCGATCAGTTCGGCCACGCGGTTGAGCAGATTGTGCTGTTCGATCATGTCCGGCGTCTCGAACATCGAGCGTGTGTACATGAACTCCCAGTGCAGTGACAGGCTCTTGCGCTTGAGTTTGCTCACATCCAGCACCTTGGGGTCGTCGATCAACGCCAGCTTGCCTTGCGGCTGCAGGGCTTCGACCAGTTCGTCCAAGTGATGGTCGGTCTGGGTCAGGCTGGCGACGTGGGTTACCTGCGCCTGGCCGGCATTTTTCAACGCCTCGCTCAGTGGCTGGCTGTGATCGATCACCACATCGGCGCCGAGCGCCTTGGCCCATTCCTGGGTTTCCGGGCGTGAGGCGGTGCCGATAACGTTCAATGCGGTGAGCTGCTTGGCCAACTGGGTCAGGATCGAACCCACACCGCCGGCAGCGCCGACGATCAGCAGGCTCTGGCCTTCATCTTCCTTACCTTCACGCACTTGCAGGCGCTCGAACAGCAGCTCCCAGGCGGTGATGGCGGTCAGTGGCAGTGCGGCGGCTTCGGCAAAACCCAGGCTCTTGGGCATATGGCCGACGATGCGTTCATCCACGGTGTGCAGTTCGCTGTTGCCGCCTGGGCGCACCAGGGAACCGGCGTAGAACACCTTGTCGCCCGCCTTGAACAGCGTCACTTCGCTGCCGACCGCCTTGACCACGCCAGCCACGTCCCAACCCAGCACCTTGGCCGCGCCGTTTTCCGGGGCGACGTTCTGGCGCACTTTGGTGTCCACCGGGTTGACCGAGATGGCTTTGACTTCCACCAGCAGGTCACGCGGGCCGGCGACCGGCTCCGGCAATTGGATGTCTTGCAGGGATTTTTCGTCGCTGATCGGCAGTGAGGCGTAGTAGGCAATGGCTTTCATATTGGCTCCGGGTAAAGAAGGTGGTCGAGAGTCAGGCTAAATGTGGCGAGGGAGCTTGCTCCCGCTGGGCTGCGAAGCAGCCCCAAAACCTGTCGGTAAGCGCTTCGCACTCCAGCGCAAGCAAGCGTGCTCGCCACAAAAACTTGCTGATGGGGTGATCAGGCAAGAAATTGCAGGCGCTTGAGTTCGAAATGTTCGAGCACATCCGCAGCCTTGGCGCGGAAGCTTTGGATATGCGCGCTCTGGTCGTGATCGGCCAGCGCCGCGTCGTCGCTCCAGCGTTCGAGCATGTAGAAGGTTTCCGGGTGTTGCAGGTCCTGGTGCAGGTCGTACTGCTCGCAACCGGCTTCCAGGCGAGTCGGTTCCAACAGGCCGCGCAGCAGGGTTTCCAACTTGGCCTGCTGGCCGGGTTTGGCGATCAGCGTGGCGATGACGTTAAAGGCAGCGGACATATTCAACTCCAGACACGTGGTGAACGGGATGGACAGATGATTAGCTATTTCCAGCACAGATAAAAGCGGCTAAAACAGCAGTCTGTTTCAATAGAATTTTGATAATAGGCGAGGGTACATGCTGCGTTTTGATGATTTGCAGTTGTTTGTGCGGGCGGCGGACCTCGGCAGTTTGTCGGCCGCTGCACGCATCATGGACCTCTCGCCTGCCGTGGCGAGCGCGGCGCTCAAGCGTATCGAACAGCAACTGGGCACGCGCTTGCTGGCGCGCTCCACCCGCAGTTTGCGCCTGACTGCCGAAGGCGAAGGCTTCCTGGAATATGCCCGCGCCGCGTTGAGTTCTCTGGACGAAGGGCGGCGCTTATTGGCCAGCGGCCAGGACCATGTAAGCGGTGTGCTGCAACTGTCGGCGCCGTCGGATTTCGGGCGCAACCAGTTACTGCCGTGGCTGGATGAGTTTCAGCTTGAATACCCGCAATTGAACATCCGCCTGCTGCTGGGCGACCGCATTGCCGACCTGTTCCGCCAGCCGGTGGACATCGCCCTGCGCTACGGCGAGCCTGAAGATTCCAGCCTGGTCGCGCTGCCCATCGCCCCGGACAACATTCGCGTGCTGTGCGCCGCACCCAGCTACCTGGCACGGCATGGCGAGCCCCGGCATCTTGAGCAGTTGGCGCAGCACAATTGCCTGTTGTACATGCTGGGCAGCCGTGTCCACGACCACTGGGGTTTTTACGACGGCAAGCGCGAGGTCGGCCTGACGGTAAGCGGTGATCGCTTCAGTGACGACGCCGATGTGGTGCGCCGCTGGGCGGTGGCGGGTGTCGGCATTGCCTACAAGTCGTGGCTGGATGTGAGCACCGACGTGCTCGCGGGGCGTTTGCGCCTGGTGTTGCCGGAGCTGCGCGGCGAGCGCACGCCGCTCAACCTGCTGTGCGCCCACCGTGCTCAGTTGAGTAAACCCATTAACCTGCTGCGGGAAATGCTCGTGTCCCGTTGTGCGGCTTTGACCGCGCAAAGGCCGGGGCGATAGAGCGTTAGGCAATAGCCTCCACCAAAGCCAGAAATTTCACTCAGAGCCTGTCCCCATTCGCGCTGTCGGACGCCGCGGAATGGGCGGTTTGCGCCCCTATACTTTGGTTCCAACCGCAGCAGACAAATGATTTACAAGGAGTGAATACATGGAAGAAGCACCTTGCATCAGTCAGATCGCCAGCTTGCTCGCTGAGCCCAAGCGCACCGCCATGCTCTGGTCACTGATGGACGGTTCGGCGAAAACCGCAGACGAACTGGCTATGCTCGCCGGGCTGTCCGCCGCGTCGGCCAATGCGCATCTTGCGCGCCTTATCGGCAGCGGTTTGCTGCGCAGCGAGGCCAAGCGCGGCAAGCGCCTGTTTCGCATGGCCGCCGTGGATGTCTGTGCGGCCGTCGACGCATTGGCCTGTACCACCTTGGCCTGTGCCGCACGCAACGCTCCGCAGGTTTCCCCGCGAGTATCCCTGGCGCCGCCGCCGTTGCGGCGCGCGCGTTTGTGCCAGGGGCATCTGGGCGGTGAACTGGCAGCGGGGCTTTATCAGCGCATGCTGGAGGCCGGCTGGATCGACCGCTACGAACAGCGTACCGACGTGACCGTCACCGGCGCGCAGCATTTCGCGACCCTGGGCATTTTTATCCAGGCACTGTCTGAGCCGTTGGCCTGCGACTGTTTTGACTGGAGCCAGCAGCAGCCGCACCTGGGGGGTGCATTGGGGGCCGGGTTGTTGCAGTTGTTTTTGCAGTGCGGCTGGATCAACGCGGTCAACGAGTCGCGTGCCTTGCTGGTGACCGACCTGGGGCTTGCGGAAATCAACCGTCTGGCCACGGCGTAGGTGCGTGCGTCGTTCAGAGTTTCAGTCAGGTCGTATCCAGCAATAATCGGGTAAAACGATGCCGCACACTCGCCTTGGGGATTTTTCACTCGGGGGGTATGGCATGGGTATGCAAGGCTATAGCGCAGCGGAACGGCTGGAACGGTTGCCCATCAGCGGTTACCACCGAATCATTTTCATCATCATCGCCTTGGCGTTTTTTTTCGACTCCATGGACCTGGCGATGATGACCTTCCTGTTGGGCTCGATAAAAACCGAGTTCGGCCTGAGCACGGCCCAGGCCGGGTTACTCGCCAGTTCGAGTTTTTTTGGCATGGTGGTCGGTGCGTCCTTGTCCGGCATGTTGGCTGACCGTTTCGGGCGCAAGCCGGTGTTTCAGTGGAGCATCGTGTTGTGGGGCGTCGCCAGTTACCTGTGCTCCACGGCGCAGACGGTGGAAACGCTGACGCTGTTTCGCATCCTGCTGGGGATCGGCATGGGTATGGAATTCCCGATTGCGCAGTCGATGCTCTCGGAGCTGATTCCCGCCAAGGGCCGTGGGCGATATATCGCCTTGATGGATGGCTTCTGGCCGCTGGGGTTTGTGGCGGCGGGTGTGCTGTCCTACTTTTTGCTGCCGGTGATTGGCTGGCGCGACATCTTCCTGGTGTTGGCGGTACCGGCGGTGTTTGTGCTGGCGATTCGTTTTTTTATCCCGGAATCGCCACGCTGGCTGGAACAGGCCGGGCGGCATGCAGCGGCGGACAAGGTGTTGCTCGGCATTGAGCAGAAGGTCCGCGACTCGCTGGGGCGAACGGACTTGCCGGAGCCGATTGCCTTGCCTCGGGTTGAGAGCGTGCCGGGCACGTTTTTCTCGGCGTTCCAGCAGTTGTGGTCGGCGCAGTATCGCCAACGCACGATGATGATCTGGAGCGTGTGGTTTTTTGCCTTGCTGGGTTTCTACGGGCTGACCTCCTGGCTGAGTGCGCTGTTGCAGCAGTCGGGTTTTGCCGTGACGCAATCGGTGTATTACACGGTGATCATTTCCCTGGGCGGGATACCGGGCTTCTTGATGGCGGCCTGGCTGGTGGAACGTTGGGGCCGTAAACCGGTGTGTGTGGTGACATTGCTGGGCGGCGGGGTGATGGCGTTTCTGTATGGGCAGAGCGCGGTGTTTGGCGGCAACGTGGGGTTGCTGATTACCTCGGGGCTGTTGATGCAGTTCTTTCTGTTTGGCATGTGGGCGGTGCTGTACACCTACACGCCGGAGCTGTATCCCACTTCGGCGCGGGCCACCGGTTCCG
>NZ_VBVZ01000160.1 GCF_005863185.1 Pseudomonas edaphica | reverse complement strand
GGCTGAAACAGGGTGGCGACGAAAAACGGATGGCCCAGCAGTTCGACGGCACGCAGATCGCCCGCCGAATCGTGGCCGCTGGGGATCAGGTTGCCCTCGAGTAATGCCTGGGCGAACTCGGGGTTGATGCCGTAGCTGCAACGGTAGCCTTCCTCCGTTTCCAGGCTGGCGTAAGCCTCGGCGATACGCGTGTAGGGCGCCAGGCGGATGCTGCCGGTGGCTTCGACCAAGGAACACGCAAGCGGCGTGATAACCGCGCGCCTGGCCTCGGGCGCCAGTTCGCCATGCTCCGCATCCGCCCAGCCCAGCACGTTGCGGGCATATTCGATGACCGCGTGTTGAAAACCACCGCAGGTGCCCAGGAATGGGCGTTTTTGCTCGCGGGCAAAACGAATCGCCCGCAGTGCGCCGTCGGCATCACGGTAGGGGCTGGCGGGCACGCACCAGAAGCCGTCGAAGGCATGCAGTTCGGTGGCCGGGGTGATCGAGTCGGTCTCCAGCCAGTGCAACTGCACGTTCAGGCCCAAGGCGTCGGCAGCCTGTTGCAGCGCCACGGGGATGGCCTGGTGGGCCGTTACGTCGGGGTTGTAATCACCGATCAGGGCGAGGTGCAGAGGGGTGGTTTTCATTGTGTACTTCCCATGGCTTGTGGTGTCCTGAGGCGCACTATAGATTGGCGCTCACGCAATCAAAATTGGCGTTTGCCCACATGCTCCATGCAGCCACGCACTATCAGCTCGATTACCCGGACCTGTCGCTGATTCTCGCGCTGGTGCGTGGCGGCACCTTGGCGCGGGCGGCGGCGCTGCTGCGGGTGGATGTGTCCACGGTGTTCCGTGCCGTGCGACGGCTGGAGGCGGCCCTGGGCCAGACCCTGTTCGAAAAGAGCCGTGCCGGCTACCTGCCCACCAGTTTGGCCAGCCACCTGGCGCAGCAGGCCGAACAGGCCGAGCAAGCGCTGGAAGCGGCGCGCATCGGGGTGGAGCAGGGTGGTGAAGTAATCAGCGGCACCGTGCGCCTGACCTGCACCGACTCGGTGCTACAGGGGTTGCTGCTACCGGCGCTGGCGCAGTTCATGCCGGCCTACCCGGCGTTGACCCTGGAGTTGAGCACGTCCAATGATTTTGCCAACCTCAGCCGCCGCGACGCGGACATTGCGCTGCGCCTGACCAAGACGCCGCCGGAGCATCTGGTTGGCCGCCGACTGGGCACCGTGGCCTATCAGGTGTGCGCGAGCGCGGGTTATGCCCGCCAAAACCAGGGGCGTGAGTTGGCCGAGCTGGCGTGGATCGCGCCGGATGACTTTTTGCCCAATCACTCCACCGTGGCCTGGCGGCGTGAGCACCTACCGGGTGTGCGTCCCAGTTATCGCTGTAACAGCATGTTATCCGTGGCCGAACTGGTACGCGCAGGGCTGGGCGTGGCGGCGCTGCCGGACTTTCTGTTGGAGGACGGTTTGCAACCACTCGGCCCCGCGCTGGCGGGGCGTGATACGGCGCTATGGCTGCTGACACGCCCGGACTGCCGGGCACTGCGCTCGGTGGTGACCTTGTTTGATGAGTTGGGGCGGCATATTCGGCTGCCTTGAGCATTGTGGCGAACGGGCTTGTTGTGGCGAGCGGGCTTGCCCCGCGTTGGGCTGCGCAGCAGCCCCAGTAAAGTCGATGCGGTACTTAAAGCAAAAACCGCGGCGTCTGGTTTTGGGGCCGCTGCGCGCCCCAACGCGGGGCAAGCCCGCTCGCCACAACAAGCCCGCTTGCCAGCCCCAGGAGAGTTCCTCTGGGTAAACGTCTCAGGGTTTTCGCACAAACTGCTCATGCATCTCGCACGTCAACGTCTCGATACGCTCGGTCAGTTGCTTGGTCATTTCCGTCAGCCGGGTGTTCTGCTCCAGCAACTCCAGTAACTGTTTGGTGGTTTGCGCGGCCTGGGCCTGGCGTTCGGTATTGGCAATGGCCAGGGCTTCGCGGTGTTGCGCATCGGCGTCGGACTGGGCTTTGTCGCGGGCGGCCTGGCGTGTCTGGGCCAGCAGGATCAGCGGCGCGGCGTAAGCCGACTGCAGGCTGAACGCCAGGTTGAGCAGGATGAACGGGTACACGTCAAAATGCGTGACGCCGGTGATGTTGAGCACCACCCACACCACCACGATCGCGGTTTGCGCGCCGAGAAAGGTCGGCGTGCCAAAGAAGCGTGCGAAGGCTTCGGCCTTGAGGGCAAAGGTGTCGTTGCCAAAGGTCGGCGCCAGATGGGCGTGGCCGCGGTGGAAGCGCAGGTGATCGACAGGTACGGCGTCTGGCTTGTCGGGGGTCATGGCGGGCTCGGATCCTAAGCGTTAAGACAAGCTAGCACTATAGACCGCGCCCCCCGACACACACACATGAAGAACCGGTCAGGTGTTGCCGCGCTCGTTGGCGAACGCGCTCACCGCTTGCACCGCCTCGGTGGTGCCTTCGCGAATCTGCAGGATCACCGTGCCTGCGCGGTTCGCCAGGTCGACCCCCAGCGCCGCGCGGTCGCGGGTGCTGTCCATGCTCTCGATGGCTTGGCGGGTCTCGTCCTGGATCATCGCGATCATGCTGGAGATTTCCGCCGTCGAGCCGCTGGTGCGGGCTGCCAGTTGCCGCACCTCGTCAGCCACCACGGCAAAACCACGGCCTTGCTCACCCGCGCGTGCCGCCTCGATGGCGGCGTTGAGGGCCAGCAGGTTGGTCTGGTCGGCGATCCCGCGAATGGTGTTGACGATGGCGGTGATCTGCTGCGAACGCTCACCCAGCTTGGCGATCAGTTGCGAGGAGGTGTCGATGTCTGCAGCGATTTCGCGCATGCCGCTGGCGGTTTGCTGAATCACGTCGGCGCCTTTTTCCGCCACATCCCGGGTATTCAGGGAAATATGGTAAGCCTGGGCCGCGCTGGCGGCGTCGGCTGCGTGCTGTTGCACCCTGGCGGTGACGTCAGAGGCGAACTTGACCACTTTGCACAGGCGCCCGCTGGCGTCGTACACCGGGTTGTAGTTGGCTTCGAGCCACAGGGTCTGGCCGTGTTTATCAACGCGCTCGAACTGGCCGTTGAACAGTTCGCCCTGGTTCAAGCGTTTCCAGAACTCGGTATACGCCGCGCTGTTGGCCAGCTCCGGTGTGCAGAACATGCGGTGATGTTTGCCCTGGATCTGCGCCAGGCTGTAGCCCATGCGCTGCAGAAAATTGTCATTGGCGGTGATGATGGTGCCGTCGAGGTTGAATTCGATCACTGCCATGGCACGGTCGATGGCGCCCAGCTTGGCGTTGGCTTCGCTTTCGGCCTGCAGGCGCGGGGTGACATCCATGGCGTACTTCACCACTTTGATCACTTGGCCCGTGTCATCGCGCACCGGGTTATAGCTCGCTTCCAACCATACTGACTGGCCATTGCCGGCCAGCCGCTCAAAGGTGCCGGACTGGAAGTGGCCATTGCGCAAGTTCGTCCACAACTGGTTGTACTCGGCGCTGCGGGCGAACGCGGGTGTGCAGAACATCCGGTGTGACTGGCCCAGGATCTGCTCGGCGCGGTAGCCCATGGTCTTGAGGAAGTTGTCATTGGCACGCAGCACGCTGCCTTGCAGGTCAAACTCGATAACGGCCATGGAGCGCTCAATCGCGTCGAGAAGGCTGGCCTGCTGGGCATTGGTGTATTGCAGGGTACTGATGGTTTTTTTATGGGCGTTAAATAGCATGTTCGAGGGCTCGGGGAAGCACGCGTCAGAGGTATCCATGAATAGGCGCCTGACCCCGTATGGCCCTGGGCCTTACGGTTGACTTGCTCATTGTCAGCTTCCTGGTGCTGACAGAGGGGGCGGAACAAGGGGTTCAGAGTGATCAGCCTGCCAAGAAGTTCGCCGTTAGGGCAGGACCATTTTTGGGCAGGCGACCAGTGGCGGCATTATGCTATCGCTGCGAGGCGCGGGCGGAAGATTCAGACGAGGTGTTATCGGACAACTCAAGCGGAATGGGCGACCACGTAATCGCTGACATTCACCCGGTTACGCCCGGTTTCCTTGGCTGTGTACAGCGCACGGTCCGCCGCGTTGAGCCACATCGCGGCATCGCTGAACAGTGGCTGGAAGTCAGCCAGGCCAATGCTCAGGCTCACGCGCAACTCCGGGATCTGGGCATTACGATAGTTGCCGAATGTTTCGCGCATGCGTTCCATGACTTTTGCGGCTTCTTCCAGCGGCATTTGCGGCAAAATCACACAGAACTCATCGCCGCCATAGCGGCCGGCCAAGTCGTTTTCCCGCAGGTGCAGGCGCAACTCCTGGCTGAGTTGGCGCAACACCGCATCACCGACGATATGGCCGTAGGTGTCATTGATCTGCTTGAAGTGGTCGATGTCGATCAGCGCGATAGTGGCGTGGCTGCTTTGCTGCTGGCACTTATGGAACTTGAGGTTCAACAGGTCTTTCCACGAGCCATGGTTGAGCAGGCCGGTAAGGCTGTCGATACGGCTCAGGGCGCTGAGGGCGCGTTTGTGTTCCGAGAGCTTGATCGCCAGTTGGTAGCAGACCATACCGATGGCCATCGGGTAGAGCGTCAGCATCGGCAGGCAGGTGTAGACCTGGCTGAGGCTGACATTGGGGTTGAACTTGACCCCGAACAAACCCCACGCCACCGCGGTACCTGCCGCTTGCGCCAGCAGCCCGCGCAGAAACAGGCGTTTGCCGCCGGCCGCGACATTGTTCATGGTCATCATCGACAGCACGGTCACGGCCGTCAGGGGCGTGAACTGGGTGGCGGCGGCCCAGAAACCACCGAACAACGAGTCATAGAGCAGGTTGCGCTGTTCAGCCTGATAGGGAAACTGCGAACGGGTCGAGAGCTGATACGCCACATGCGCCCAGGCATAGCCATTGAACAGCAGGAACGCCCACACCCAGCCCGGCATCGCCAGGGGATAAAGGGCGCCGGCCACACTGATACAACCGATACCCAGGCCGATGATCCTTGGCTTGTAGATACGTCTGGCAAATGAAAGCCCTTTGCCTCGTCTGTTTTCCATAGTGTTCCGGGTCAGCTCTGTTTTGCGGGTACGACAACGTGCGTCAGCGGGTAGAACCGTTGATCGGATATTAACGGTGAATATTGTCAGTTATTCGCGTGGGAATAATCAGTGTCCTTCCAGGCCATTTGCGCAGCACAGCGTGGGAATACGCCAAAAGCGACCTGGAATGTCGCGTCTGTAACAGGGTTTACTGCGGCCTTGGTGTGCGCACTTCGTAACCGGCCAGGAACAGGTCGATGGCTGACTCGATCACGCTGGCCTGGCAGGCGGCGTCGAGCACAGGTTGGCCCAGGGTGATCTGCGGCCAGAACGCGAATGCCTTGAGCAGGCTTTGTATCTGGTGGGCGGCGAAGGCGGGGTCGGTGCAGGACAGCCGGCCGTCTTCCTGCGCGGCGCGCACCCACTGGGTGAAGCCTTCTTCGCGCTTGCTCAGGCGGTTGACCATGTCTTGTGCGCGTTCCGGCGAATGGATGGTGGCGGCAATCGCGACACGGGCCAGGTCGAGGAAGTTGGCGTCCGACATCATCAGCATCTTGGCCTCCAGTAGCCCGCGCAATTGCTCGCGCAGCGGGCGGTCGCTGGCGTAGCTCACGTCCAGTTGGGCAACGCTGCTGGCCCACAACTGGTGGAGGATTTCGGCAAACAACTCTTCCTTGCTGGGGAAGTGGTTGTACACCGTGCGCTTGGAAACGCCGGCGGTGGCGGCGATTTTGTCCATGCTGGTGACCTCGAACCCATTCGCGCGGAACTCGGTAATAGCGGCTGCCACAATGGCTTCGCGTTTACGATCGGTGAGGCGCAGAGGTGCAGTCATGGTCGGCTCTAAGGCTCTAAAAGGAAATTACACTCGGTAGTTTACTTGCTCAGGGTTTTGTTGCAATCTAGAAACTACACTGTGCAGTGTAGTTAGTCTTCGCAGTGTCTTTTATGAGCCGACCCCGGAGTCACTCTGCAATGGCCACGATTTCAACCCGTCTCGACCCCGCGCCGGCTGCGCCAAAGACCGCCGAGCAAGCGCCAGGGCAATTCAGCAACGATGCTCCAGTGCAGCACGGTGGTTTTGGCAAAACCTTGCGCATTTTCTGGAACATGCTGTTCAACAAACCACGCAGCACACGCCCGGTAGGCAAGATCCCGGTGCAACCGCTGACGCGTGAGCAGTTGTTGGCAGCACCCGATCACAGTGTGTTTCGCCTGGGGCATTCCACTGTGCTGCTGAAAATGCGCGGCAAGTTCTGGGTCACTGACCCGGTATTTGCCGAACGTGCCTCGCCTTTCAGTTGGGCTGGGCCAAAGCGCTTTCATCAGCCGCCGATCAGCCTTCAAGAGTTACCACCTCTGGAAGCGGTGATTCTTTCCCACAATCACTACGACCATCTTGACCGCAACGCGGTGATCCAACTGGCCGACAAGACCCGCTATTTTCTTGCGCCGCTGGGCGTGGGCGACACGCTGGTCAAGTGGGGTGTGGATGCCAGCAAAGTCCGGCAACTGGATTGGTGGGCAGGTACCGAAGTCGAGGGCATCCGGTTTATCGCAACTCCGGCCCAGCATTTTTCCGGGCGTGGCCTGTTTGATGGCAACCAGACCTTGTGGTGTTCCTGGGTGATGATCGACGGCGCGCGGCGGATCTTTTTCAGCGGCGACACCGGTTATTTCGACGGCTTCACACGCATCGGTGAACAATACGGCCCGTTTGATCTGACGCTGATGGAAACAGGTGCTTACAACGTCGACTGGCCCCATGTGCATATGCAGCCTGAGCAAACCCTGCAAGCACACATCGACCTCAAAGGCCGTTGGCTGCTACCGATCCACAACGGCACTTTCGACCTGGCCTTCCACGCCTGGCACGAACCGTTCGATCGCATCATGGCCCTGGCCTGGGAGCGCAACGTGGCGATTACCACGCCGGCGATGGGGCAGGCGTTCAGCCTTAGCCAGCCGGAGCGCGGGCATGCGTGGTGGCTGGAGGTGGAAACTCAAGGTGTAAAAGAACACGCAGCGGGTTGAAACGTTGCCGCCTGGAAAAAGGATTTTCAGGGTGTTTCAGGACTGCGACAAACGCCAGATGAGAGTGCGATGATCCCGCGCAATCAATTGTCGGAGGTCGGGTTTTGATGGAAAAAAACTGTAGGGAGCATTGGCGATCAGGGATGCCGTGTCGCCCAGGGCTTTCCTTGCCTGTGACGGAGGAGGCGGGCAGCGTGGAGCCCGCGGCCGAGTCCGTTCATGCTAAACCCGAGAATCTGAGCCGCGCAGGTATCGTCTTCGGCGCGGCGCAAGTGGTTGGCGCGGCGCCCATTCCTGGCTACAACGCGCCGGCCCTACCGGCAAGACCTGCGCGGGATCCCGCGTTATCACTCGCAGCTTTAAGCGGTATCGACCCTACTGGGCCGGTCATGGTGGAAGTCCCCCTGGTACTGAACAACACCAGCTTCACCGCTTCACAGATGCTATCGGGTTGGCGTATCGGGTTCGCTGACCGCTATGTGCAAGGCGGTCATCGCGAGGCCGTCGAACACAGCGAAGCCTTGTGTGCAGCCTTCGACCTTCTGCGCCAGGCCGGTGCGCACTTGGTGCCAGTGGACGCGCGTCGTGAAGACAGCAGCCTGCAATTTTCCCTGCAAAGCAATGAAATCGACGACCTCATGACCGCGCATCGCCTGGATGCGCTGGTTTCTGGCAGTGAGAGCGTCGCGTTTCATCGTGCCTGCATCAGCGGCTATCCGTCGCTTTGCGAACCGTTGGGAGATGGGGCGAAACTGTGGTTTTACGGCGCACAATGGTCGCGTGATGCATTGCCGCTGTTGTTGCATGCCTATCGCCAGGTCAGCGCCTGCGCGTCAAAGAACTCGTAACAACTACAGGAAGTGCTGAACCCTCCTACGATGTGAGCAGAGACTGCCTGAGGGTCTTTAACACCTGGGGTTTTTAGAATGGCGGACTTGATCCCGCATGAATTCTGAACTCAGGAGAGACCTTTATGACGGTTGCTTACGGCATCTATTCGATGATCCGCCAGGCTGCGCAAACCTTGCCGGCGCAGACCTCGCCTGTAGTAGAAACGCCAATGGCTGCAAAGCCCGTGGCGCCAGAGACTGCATACGCAAGCGTTCGCGAGCTGGGCGAACAAATGGCTCGGCCGCACGGGCTTACGGCGGTTGATCTGGTGAACTTCCTGCAAGAGCGTATCCGCACGCTGGACCCTCAACTGTGCTCCGTCATCGAACTCAACCCTGAGGCACTCGAGGTCGCGCGCGAACTGGACCGTGAACGCGTCAGTGGCAAGGTGCGTGGCCCGTTGCATGGCGTACCCATTTTGCTCAAGGACACCATCGAAACGACTGGCATGCAAACCAGTGCAGGTGCGTTTGGTCTTGTGGGGGCGGCTGCCGGCAAGAATGCTGCTCTTGTCGATTACCTCATCAAGCAAGGGGTGGTGATCCTGGGTAAAACCAACATGAGCGAACTGGCCGGCTTTCGCGGTGGCCCCGATGGCTGGAGTAGCCGGGGAGGGCAAACCCTTAACCCTCACCGTGCGGGTGCCGACGTCGGTGGCTCCAGTTCGGGGTCTGCCGCAGCGATAGCGGCCGGGCTGGCACCCCTGGCGGTCGGTGCAGAAACCAATGGTTCGATCATCGTACCGGCGGCGCTCAATGGTGTGGTGGGGCTCAAACCCAGCGTTGGCTTGTTGGATCGCAACGGGATTATTCCCGCCAGCCGCCGACAAGACACACCCGGCCCCATGGCTCGCTCGGTGTATGACGTTGCGTTGATGCTCAATGCCATGTCCGGCAGTGACCCTGGCGATCCCGAAAGCCTGGGCGCCCCTCAAGGCATCGACTACACCAAACTGCTGGTGCCAGGCGCGTTGAAGGGCAAACGTATCGGTTATCCCGCGACCTTTACGTTCAATGGTGAAAGTTTGCCGGTGGACAACAGCCCGCAATTTAGCAAGACACTGGAAGTACTTCGTGAGCAAGGCGCTAGTTTGTTACCGATCAACCTGCGGCTGGCAGATGCTTCACGCTACGACGAACTGTTGCTCTCGGATGTAAGGGAAGAACTGAATGCCTACTTGGCCAAGCGTCCGGGCCTGCCGGTCACATCATTGGCCGAGTTGATAACATTTAATGAAACCCGTGATGGTTCTGAGACGGATCACCAATCTGTACTCAAGAAGGTCAACGCAGCCACTCTCACACCGCAGCAACGCAAAACGCTGTGGGACGCGCTTATCCAGGATTTTCGCAGCAGCGTGGATGACCCGATCAAGGAGAAAAACCTGCATGCCATAGTGTCGGACTACGATACCAACAGTTACTTCGGGGTTGCCGCAGCAGGTTACCCAGGGGTCACCGTACCTTCTGGGGCGAGTGAGGACGGCCTGCCTACCAGTGCCTACTTCTTCGGTACTCGCTGGTCGGAACCCACCTTGCTGGCAGTGGCTTATGGGTACGAGCAGGCGGCCCAAGCCGGTGTAAACCCGAGCTTTAAATGACGTGCTGCGTGCTGCAAACCTCGCGTATTACACTCAAAGCCATGGAGAGCAAGCATGGCCTACAAAATACACATTATCGGCGCTGCAGGTGCCGGCACCTCGACCTTGGGCCAGGCTCTGGCCAAACGCCTGGGCGTCGCCTATTTCGACTCTGACTATTTCTACTGGCAACAAACGTCAGAGCCTTTCACGGTCGCCCGGCCCAAGGATGAACGCATCCGCCTGTTGCAGGAACAGAGTGCCGGCCTTGAGGGCTGGGTACTGTCCGGCTCACTGTGCGGCTGGGGCGATGCGATGATCGCGCAGTTCACCCACGTAGTCTTCCTGCGGTTGGACCCACATGTGCGCCTGCACCGCTTGCAACTGCGCGAAGTGCAACGCTACGGCGAACAGATCCTGGAGGGCGGCAGCCGCCACGCCAACAGCATCGCATTCCTGGCCTGGGCCGCCCGTTACGACGGCGGCAACCACAGCCTACGCAGCCTGCGTCGGCATGAAAGCTGGTTGAAACCGCTGACCTGCCCGGTGTTTCGGTTGGACTCTACGCACCATTCGGCTGAGGCGTTGGTGAGTCATTTGATGCCGCTGCTGAGCCCATCAACCGCGAGATGAGGCCAGGTGCCGCGAGCTCGGCAGGGGCGGCTGCAAACTTGCGTGCGCTCATCCCCCAGCCCGGGGCAAACCCTGGAAAAAACACCAGGCCTTCAGCCTCCAGCCGGAACGCGAGGGCTAACCGAGCTTCATCCTCCACCTCACCCAGGCTTTCAAAACGCTGAACCACCTCCACCGCCAGCCCGGCCTGGCGGGCCAGGTCTTCACGGCTCCAGCCCAGCATCACACGGGCCTGTGCGCTGTGTTTGGCGGTAAATTGGTGCAGGACGATCTGCTGTTCTACGAAAGAGCTCATTGCCAGAGAGGACATGGGGTTTCTCCAGGTTCGACGGGGAAAGGCAAACTATACTGTGTTTTTGTACAGTTGTTTGTACCGCTCATCAACTGGATTTTTTCGATGCCTTCTTATGAGGCCATTACTCCAACCCCGGCGCCTCACGAATGATCAAGTGGTCCAGGTTCTCGATATTGGCGCTGAACACACCGAATGTCTGCTCGGGGTTCTTCTTGCTCGGCACCTGTTTAAGCGTTGGCGTCACCCCGTAAAAGAAGCAATACAAGGCCCGTTCGCTACTGGCGGCCGCCTTGATCTGCTCCAGGAACGCCGTGCGCTTGCGGTAGTTCTCGATGAGTTTTTTGCTCAGGTAGACATTCACTGAATAAGGCTTTTTGTCGAGCCACACCTTTTTTTCGAAGTCGATGCGAAAGCTGCTGGTGTAATCCTTGATCGCTTTGATCTTGCCCCAGTAGATCAGGCCTTTGTTGTCTTGCAGGTATTCGATCTTCTTGAAAAACGTCCAGTAGGTCGCGGTGTGCTCACCCACCTTCAGCGGCATTGACTTGAGCTTGTCCTTGTCGTCGATATTCGACACATAGCACTCGACCGGGTGTGCGAAGACGCTGGTTTTGTCCGGGGTTGTGTCGCTGCTGATGTGGGATGAACGGGTACTTGTCGAAGGCGCCTTCGCCGAATCTTGTGGGGCTCTTCCCTCGCTGCCGACAAGCGCAGTGTTGCGCTCGTATTGACGCCGCGTCAGTACAAATTCGGATGGGAAGTTGTCCTCGCGCTCGTCGTCGCTTTCACCCGTTGCAGACTTGTGCGTGCTGGCATAGCGGCAGCCGTCGATATGCCGGGTGCTGGTCTTGTTCTTGAAATGCGGCGTGCGCTGATAATTGACGTTTTTCGCGTTGAACGTGCTCAGCGTATTGCCCGTTTCGAATGCTGCGCGGCATTCATCGTTGGGGCACAGGAAGCTGTCCTTGTCGGAGTCGAAGTCGGCGGTTTCGTCGAAATTCAGGTCTCGAACGTCGTAGATCGACAGCTTGTCGTCGAGACTCAGGCTGTAGGCCGTGTCGAATTTCATGGGGCTCGGGTCCGTGAGATGAATGGCTGGATACTACGCAAATACCAGACATTACGGAGAGCAAAATGTGGGAGCTGGCTTGCCTGCGATAGCTGAGTGT